>CAXBKI010000241.1:0-5306 GCA_963975955.1 uncultured Devosia sp. | reverse complement strand
CATCAACGAGAATCTGAACCCGCGCGGCGTCGCCGTCATGCTTGAGGCCGAACACATGTGCATGTCCATGCGCGGCGTGAGGGCGCACGGCGCCTCCACCGTCACGCACCGCTTTACCGGAGTCTTCGCCGAAGACCGCGTCGAGCAGGACCGGTTCCTGGCCATGATCAGCAGGCGTTGAGCCCACGCGAAAATGCCCGCAGCAACGCCGGAAGAACGCCATGAGCATTTCCTTTGCCGACCCCACTGCCCTGACCCACGAGCAGCTCGAAGAAGGCACCGCCTTCGCGCCTCGCTTTGATGCCGCTGGCCTGGTCACGGTCGTGACCGTTGAAGCGGGCAGCAATGATGTCCTGATGCTCGCCCACATGAACGCCCAGGCCCTGACCCTCACGCTGGAAACCGGCATCGCCCATTACTGGTCCCGCTCGCGCGGCAAGCTCTGGAAGAAGGGTGAAACCTCCGGCGAAACCCAGCAGGTTGTGGAATTGCGCACCGATTGCGATCAGGACGCCATCGTCCTGGTGGTGAACCAGACCGGCCGGGGTGCCGCCTGCCACACCGGCCGCAAGTCCTGCTTTTATCGCCGCGCCGGCGTTGCGGACGGCGCGGCCGTGCTCGAAGATACCGGCCTGCCGCGCCTGTTCGATCCGACTCAGGTTTACGGCACGACGCCCTAGCTGCGCCGCTCGAACAACCCCACCATCGCGATGCCGGCGATGAAGCCGCCCAGATGCGCCTGCCAGGCGACGGCCACTTCGGTGCCGGTCAGCAGCGGCAACAGCGGCACGGCTGCGTTCAGCACCACCCAGATCAGCACGAAGCTGCGTGTCCGCGAATCGCGCCAGATCTCGCCCATGCTGGCGAGGCGCCGCCCCACGACAACCCGCTGCCCGGTCGCCGGGTCTTCGGCCACGATCACCGGCTGGAAGATGAACCGCACGGCAGCCCCGGTCAGCCCGGACACCCCGCCCGACGCGCCGACCAGATAGGCGCCCGAATTGAGCGTGGTCGCAGCAAACAGCGCGGCCCCTGCCGCCGCCGATATGAAAAAGATCGCCAGCATCGGCCCTGCCCCGTATCGGCGCGCCACCGGCGTCGCAAAAATGGCGAACCAGGCCGCGTTGAACAGCACGTGCTCCCAGCTGCCATGCAGCAGCGCATGGGTGAAGGGCGTCCAGATCAGCGGCACGGCAAGCGACGGTTCGGTCGCCGCCGCGACGATGCGCAACGGCAGAAAGGCAAACCAGAACATCAGCTGCAGCATGCCGTCCTGGTTAAGAACCAAGGTTGATGCAAGGTGAATGGCCACCAGCACGCCAATGACCGCCGTCACCGAACCGGGCAACAGGAACACCGGCTCCCGCCCGGCTGGTGGGATCTTCTCGGGCGACGACCCTTGTTCAGACATCACTTTACTCCGACTCGCAGATGGGCTGCGGCTTACAGCCTTCTTTTCCACATTGGGACACCCGCGTTAACCTTAACTATTGTTTAAGAGCGCTTTTGCCGTGGGCTTTTGCGACAGTCACCCCAACGCGGAAACGGTCCATCAGGGGGGACCGGAATGCACGATTGGCGGGTCAAGAAAATGCAGAAGACGAGCACCAAGACGCTCTACGAATACTGGAACTCTATCCGGGGCTCGCGCAGCGCGCCTGAACGCAAGGACATCGATCCTACCCAGATCCGCGAGGCTCTTGCCAATACCTTCATTCTGGAACTCGACGAGAGCGACAAATTCTCCTTCCGCCTGGCCGGTTCACACTTGTGCACCAGCTATTGCCGCGAACTCAAGGGCCGTTCTTTCTCAGGCCTTTGGCACGAGCGGGACGGCGACGCCATGGAAACCCTGATTCGCGCCGTTACCGAAGACCATGCGGTGGCCCTGGTGACGTTTCAGGGCACGACTGCCCTGCACACCAAGGTGAGCTTCGAGACCATCCTGATGCCACTGCGTCACAACGGCTCGACCCACCCCCGCCTGCTTGGCGCCATGACCGCTCTGGACGAGCCCTATTGGCTTGGCGTGCAGCCCATCATGGAGCAGCGCATCACCGGCCTGCGCCTGATCTGGCCGGACGATATCGCCACCCAGGACAAGGTCCGCGAAGTGGCCACCAATGTCGGTCCCGATATGGGCTTTTCCGGTCAGGCCGCACCCATGGCCATGCCCGCAATGGTCTTTGGCCGCACTGCCCGCCGCTACGCTCATCTGGCCGTCATTGACGGCGGCCGACAGTAACCGGACCGGCAAGAGTAAAGCGCCAATTTGCGCGACATTTGTTGCGCAATATTTGGGCTCGCAGAACATTGCGTTAACCAAGACCCGCTACCTTAAGGTGGAAAAGCCAAGAGTTTAGCGGTCACTATGCTTCGCGACGATTTACCTTCGCCACAATTCGTTGCCCCTGCCCGCACGGCTGCCACGGCCGGCAAATATCAACGCGTGCAGGTATCTGTGCTCGGCCGCTACATGCTTGCCGACCGGCGGGAATTTCCCTGCCAGGTCTTGGCAATGTCGCCTGGCGATGCCGTTGTCATCGCCCCCGCTGCGGGCGATGTCGGCGAAAAGGTCGTGGCCTATCTCGATCTGATCGGCCGCATCGAGGGCACCATCCTCAGCCAGGTCGATGGCGGCTTTATCATGGATCTGGCCGCCTCCCCGCGCAAGCGCGACAAGATGGCGGCGCAGTTGACATGGCTGGCCAACAAGGACGTCCTGGATCTGCCCGAGGACCGTCGCCACGAGCGCGTTGTCCCCGACATCCGCCACTCCACGGTCGTGCTCGATGATGGCCGGCGCTACAATTGCAAGATCATCGATATCTCCCTGTCCGGCGCCGCCATCGAGCTTGATGTCCGGCCGGCCATGGGAACCAGCATCACGCTTGGCCGCATGCGCGCCCGCGTCGCGCGGCATTTTCCCAATGGTGTCGCAGTAGAGTTCATCTCCGCCCAGGAAATGCTGACCGTGGTGCAGCAGAACCTGCGCATGCACTGACTTCAGGGTCCGCCCGTGCGCCGACGTCACACCGCGTCAAATACGACAAAACTGTGGCGAATTGATTTGCAGCCCGGATTCCCGCGCCGATAATGGACCAATGATTCGGTTTTAGGCCTTTTTTCTCTGAGTTTTCTTCGATGCGGCGTGTTTTCTCCGGAGTGACTTTGCTCCGTTCCAAGTCCCTTGCCATTCTCCTTGTCGTCTTGTTCGCCGCACTCGGCCCGGCACACCCGGTCGCCGTCCTGGCCGCCCCGCCCGCCTCCTGCACCGATGGCGTTACAGGTGTTCCAGCAGGCAGCGCCGTATTGCGGGGCAATTATCTCTGCATCGGTCTGAGCGACAAGGGCACCATGGGTGTCGGCGGCTCCACCGAGCCAGGCATCCGTCACTCGCCCTCAGGCAATGTGACCGTCGATGGCAATTACGATTACCTGACACCCGGCTCGCCTTATGACGGCTTTGCCCTGCAGGCTGACAACATCAATGGCGGCGCGTTCCAAAGCAACGTGAACGGCGGCACGGCCGCGTTCACCGGTTCGCTCACCGACACGTCCGCAGGCAGCGTGAATTCCGCGACCTGGACCAGCACCAACCACGCCGCCTATGACATCAGCAATGTCTACAGCTTCAGTGACGATGACCAGACGCTCAAGGTCAGCGTGACGATCACCGCCAAGACCGACATCGTCAACCTGCGCTACCTGCGCTCCATGGACCCCGATGCCCGTGCTGGCGCCGGCGACACCAGCTCCACCAAGAATGCGCTTGGCTATGGCGCCCTGCCGGCCAGCGACTTCGTTTACACCGAGACAATCGGCACCAAGGTCGTGCTGTCGATGTATTCGAACTCCACAGTGGCGCATGAGGCCAAGCTCTTTGCAAGCTGCTGCGGCATCACCTCGCCCGATACGGCCTCCATCGCCAGCGGTACGGGGGATTGGGGCATCGGCATCGCCTTCTATGTCGGCGATCTCGCCAATGGCTCGAGCGTGGTCCTCGAATACGAATACCGCTTCGCCGCCAGCATCAGTGACGCTGCCGGCGGCACGGCTGGTGTTCCCAACATCGATACCGCCCGTCCGGGCGGCTATACCATCGACGAAGTCAACAACGGCAAGGTCAACTCGGTCTTTGACGGCGGCACACTGGCTCTGGGCAGTTCCGGCAATATCGGCGCCGCCTTCACGGTCCAGTCCACCAATGGCACCGTGAACACCGGCGACAACGCCGTCGTGTTCAATGGCGTGTTCTCCGGCGCCGGTTCGATCAGCAAGACCGGCACCGGCACCATGACGCTGACCGCCGCCAACACCAATACCGGCGGCTTCAGCGTCAGCGGCGGCACGCTCAAGCTTGCGTCGGGCGCCAGCCTCACCGGCGGCGTGACCGTCAACAGCGGCAGCCGCTTTGTCGGCAATGGCACCGTGACCGGTACCACCACCGTTTCGGGCGCCGGCAGCATGCTGTCCGGCTCGGGAACCTTTGGCGATGTCGTCATCAACAATGGCGCCACCCACCAGCCCGGCAATTCGCCCGGCGACGTGACCGTCAACGGCAACTACACCATCAATTCAGGCGGCAATCTCGAGCTCGAAGTGGCCGCCGACGGCACCTCCGATCGCCTCTTCGTCAATGGCACCGTCACTCTCGGCGGCAACCTGACGGTTCTCGGCTACGGCACCAATTTCACCGCTGCCAGCTATGTCTACACCGTCATCCACAATGACGCTGCCGACGCCATCAATTCCGACTTCAGTCGTGTCACCAGCGATTCGGCCTTTTACAGCCTCAGCTACACCCTGACCGGCGACAGCGGCAACGACATGGTGCTGACGCTGACGCGCAACACCAACACCTTCCAGACCCTGGCCAAGACGCCCAATCAGCGCGAAGTCAGCCGGGTTCTCGACGGACTGCCCGCTTCCACCTATGCCAGCGTCCTGGGCCTGTTCAACGCGCAGCAGGTCCGCTCCTTGCTCGATTCCCTGAGCGGGGAGATCTACGCCACCTCCCGCACCGTGCTGGCCGAGAACTTTGCCCGCTCGCTCACCGCCAATGTCACCGGCCAGTCCACCCCCTTCACCATCGGCTGCGGTTTTGCCGCCGGCGATTCGACAGTCAGCGCTGCGGAGCGGGCCAATTGTGTGGTCGCCAATTCGTTCCACTTCCTGGCCAAGGGTGACTACCGCACCTATGATGCGGGCGACAGCGCCGCGGCCTCATCCTCCATCGGCGGCATCGAGGGCAAGATCCTGTTCCCCTTCGAGCTCGATGGCGGCAAGAGCCACGCCCTCATGGG
>CAXBKI010000240.1:0-5309 GCA_963975955.1 uncultured Devosia sp. | reverse complement strand
ATGGCAGACTGGCATAGGGTCGATCATGGATCGACAGCACCATCGAGGCCGGGCCCATCACCGAGCGGACCACCAGCGCCAGGCACAGCACCGCCAGCGGCATCGCGCCAGCCGAAAAGCTGGGGCCAAACAGCAGCAGGGCCACGGGGCCGACGATGAGCACCATCAGGAACAGGACGATGGAAAGGCCACTGGCCACGAAATTGGCCTCGCCGACCTTGCGGTTGAACGCCTGCCGGTCCGCCTTGGCCTGGCTTTCGAACATATCGGGCAGCGTCACCGCATAGATGGCTGCAACGCCAAACGACATCAGCGAGAAGATGCGGGTGCACACCCCGAAGATCGCCAGCTCCTCCCGGCTCAGCAGATGGCTGAGCAGCAGCAGGTCGATGTCGAAGAAGAAATCGGTCGCCAGCGAGATCAGCACCCAGGGCAGCGCGAAGCGCCACCAGCGGCGCGACTCCAGCGCGCGCACCGGCGCGGTATCGTCCAGTCGCGGGACCGAACTCACCACAAAGCCAAAATGCACCAGCGCCACCAGCACATAGCCAATCGCAATGGCCCACAGCATGGCGGTGAAGCCCTCGGCGGCGGAGGCAAAGCCCATGGTGGCCAGGAAAGCCGCCACGACAATCATCGGCCGGAAAATGGTATCGGCGAAAAACCCGGCCAGTGGCCGCTTGAGCCCCACCAGCAGCGCGCCATTGACATAGACCAGGGCCGTGCCGAAGGCGAGCAGCAGCACCGGCAGCAGGTGGTGCGCCAATACGCTCTCGCCCTGCCCCAGCAGATCCAGCAGCGGTCGCCCGACCAGCAGCAGCACCACCAGCGCCCCCACGACATGGGCATAGGCCCGCGTGAGAAAGACGATGAATTGCCGGCGTTCGCCGCGCGCCCGATACTCGGCGGCAAAATAGGTGCCGACGGTATGAAACCCCAGCGGCATGACCACGGCGATCAGATTGACCGCCGCGATGACGATAAGATATTCGCCCAGCAGCTCGGCTCCCCAGATGCGGGCGATCAGCGCCTGCACCAGAAAGACCAGCCCGGCGCCGGCCAGGCGGGCGGCAAAGATCAGGCTCGATTGCGAGGCCAGCCGGCGATGCATGCTCATTGAGCGGCCTCGTCGCGCGCGGCAAGTGTCTGCGTCGGCTTCGACTTGGGGTTGCGCCAGCCGTCCACGATCCGCTTGACGTGATAGAGGAGGTCGCGCGCCGCAAAGGCGCCGGTGCCCAGCATGAATGCCAGCCGATTGCTGGCATAATTGGCCACCGGTGGCACCGGAACGATGACGCCCGCATCGCCCACCATGCCCTTCTTGAACTGGTGCAGTCCCTGGAAGCCGTCGGTACCGCCCAGATCGTACCAGCGGGCACGGGTATTGTCGCGCAGCCAGCGGATGATGTGCCAGTGCATGAAATAGCCCGCCCGCAGCGGCAGCGCCTGATCATTGGTCGCGCCGTAAAGATAGACCGCCCGATCGCCGGCCTTGAAGATCAGCGCCCCGGCGACGACGACGCCCTCATGGCGCACGAAGAACAGCTCGGGCCGCAAGCCGTCCTCGAGTGCCATCAGCGAGGCAACACTGTCATAGGCGGAGTGATCGGAAAACTGCTTGCGATCGGTCATGGCGGTGTAGAGCGTATCGAACTCGCCCAGCCGCTCGGCTCCCGCATGCTCGAAGCTCAGCCCGGCCTTCTCGGACTTGTTCAGATGGTAGCGCCACTTCTGATGCAGGCTCTTGCGCTGCGCCGCATCGTCCAGGCGAAGATTGACGATATAGCGATTGGGATAGAGCAGCTGCGACCCGCGCTGGAAGCCCCGCTGCTCAAGGCGCTGATAGGCCTGGTTGACGGGCTGCGTCGAGGCACAGGGCAGCACCGAAATCATCTGCCCGCGCTTGTCGGCATAGTCCGCTATCAGCGCCTCGACCATGCCGGCACGAACGGTCTCGGCATCGGGCCGCGACACATCCTTGAGCATCGGGCCCCATTTGGACACGGCGATGTGGCCCAGACCCAGCGGCAGCGGCTGCACCATCATCAGCGAGCCGCCGACAACCTCGCCATCGAGCAGAAACAGCACCGGCTCGTGCTGCACCCGCGGCCACCGCGCCACCGCGAAGGCATAAAGCTGTTCCTGGCAGACCTCGTCGAAATCGGCGATTGCCCGGTCCCATTGCGCCCCGGTGACGATCTGCGTCTCCAGCGCCAGCGTTCCGCTGCTCCCTGCACGCGAAGGGGCATGGACAGGGGTCTGGGACTGGCTCAGGCGATCGGCGATCACGGACATGGTTTGACTTCCCGCACAGGTATTTGCGCAGAAAGCTAGCGCCGCCAGATGAGCAAATCCCTATGACGGCCCGACAAAATCGGCAAAACTGAGCCTGTGGTTACCAAAGCCTAATGTGCCGCGGCTCCCGCCACGTGGGGCGTGTACAGCAGGGGGATTTCCGGCAGCGTCACAAACTGCCCCAGCCCCTCGAGCGCCATGCGCATGGCAACGAACAGGATGATCGCCAGGCCGACCCAGGCGATCCAGCGATAGCGGTGCAGCAGCCCGGCAATGAAGCTGGCCGCCGCGCCCATCATGATGACCGACAGGCCCAGGCCGATAATCAGGGCTTCGAAATGGTGCTGCGCTGCGCCGGCCACCGCCAGCACATTGTCCAGCGACATCGAGACGTCGGCAATGATGATCTGGATGACCGCCTGCCGCAGCGTCTTGCGGGGCGCCTTGCCGGCGATGGTGCCGTCGGCATTGGTATCCGCATTCTCGAGCGCTTCATGCGCCTCATGGGCCTCGCTTTCGGGCGTCCTGAGCTCGCGATACATCTTCCAGCACACATAGAGCAGCAGGATCCCGCCGGCGATCAGCAGCCCGCCCCCGAGCGCCAGCAATTGCGTGGTGATCAGCGCGAAGAAGATGCGCAGCACCGTGGCGGCAAGAATGCCGATCAGGATCGCCTTGCGCCGCACGTCGGAGGCCAGGCCCGCAGCGGCCAGCCCGATGACCACCGCATTGTCGCCGGCCAGCACCAGATCGATCAAAACGACCTGAACCAGCGAGCTGAGAAAACTCGGATCAATACCGAACATGCAGGGGGCCTCATTGCAGCGCGAAAACACTGTCGTCGGCTATAACGCCGCAGCATGGCAGAGGAAAGGGCATCACGCGCTCAATCGACCAAACTCAGATCAATTTGCTGAATTTTGCCTCGGCACCAGCACCTTGGTGGCGCGCATGGCGCCCGGCCGCTTTGCCCGGGGCGAACCTCGCCGCGATCTGCATCTCATCGGCATACAAGGGGAGGACTTTGGTGGGCGAGCACGGATTCGAACCGTGGACCCGACGATTAAGAGTCGTCTGCTCTACCAGCTGAGCTACTCGCCCCTACTGGAGCTTCCAAAGTAGGCGCTCTGTAGCAAAGGGATTCGGCACTGTCTAGCGCCTGCTGCAACTTTCCTCACCAGATCGTCACACCGGATGCGCCGGCCGCCCGCTTGACCGGCAAAAGCGGCTGCGCAGGCTGGAAGATACGATGACGTCCCGGCGGCATGTTTCGGCCGCCGGGACGCCTGCACACTGTTCAGGCCCGGCACTGCGGTCAGCGCAGCCATGGAATCAATAGTGATCCATTCGGCGGGCCTTGAACTCATCGAAATCGAGGACATTGGTGATCGGCCGGGGCGGTGCCGGCGGCAGATCGTCAATCAGATTGATCGTTCGCTGCAGAATTTGCAGCAGCTGGCGTGATTGGCTGTCAGTCCCCTGCAAAATTGCAGCGGCCTGTTGCAGGTGGTCCCGCGCCCGAAGGTAGGTAGACGACATTGCACGAGCTCCTAAGGAATGAATTTGACGCTACGTCAGGGAGGCGACGCGTTGGCTACCTTGTCCCTGCATACCTTACCGAAAATTGCTGGCGCGCCTGCAATTTAAATCAAATGCACTGCAAACAAAGAATTCGCGCAAAGCCGCACGCAGCGGTTGTTTCAGGAACATCAAGTGATGATAGATTGTGCATAACTATAGGGACGAAGCCTTGATCTCCTTCACGACGCTGTCCGTATAGTCACCAATCGGCTCTACAAACTACTTATATTCCGCGGCAGAGTTATATTTATAGTTCCGCAGAGAGAGTATTTCCACTTTTCCGCCGCAATCGGCACCGTCCGTGATAGCTTTGGGCACGCCGTGCTCAAGGCCGCAGAACAACCGAGAGACCCCGCCATTGCCCCGTCCGAGCCTCGCGCCAATCGCAGCCACCCTGCCCGAGACTGTTCCCTTTGTCGGCCCCGAAGCGCTTGAACGCCGGTCCGGCCAGACGTTTCTGGCGCGGCTGGGGGCCAATGAGAGCCCGTTCGGCGCGGCGCCGGCAGCGCTGCGGGCCATGGCCACTGCACTGCCGCAAGCCTGGCAATATGGCGATCCGCAGAGCCATGACCTGCGACACGCTCTGGCACTGCACCACGGCGTGGCCAGCGATGAAATTGTCATCGGTGAAGGCATCGATGGCCTGCTGGGCCTGGCCGTCCGCCTGTTCGCTGCGCCCGATGCGACAGTGGTGACATCGCTGGGCGCCTATCCGACGCTCAACTACCACGCGATCGGCTTTGGCGCCCGGGTGGTCAGCGTACCCTATCGGGACAATGTCGAGGATCTGGCGGCGCTGGCCGCAACAGCCAGGCGCGAGAACGCGGCCATTGTCTATCTGGCCAATCCCGACAATCCCATGGGCAGCTGGCACGCCAGCGAAGCGGTCGAACAGTTCATCGACGCCATAGCCCCGACCACACTCATCCTGCTCGACGAGGCCTATGGCGAATTTGCTCCCGCCGGGACGCTGCCTCCGCTCGACACCGCCCGACCCAATCTGCTGCGGCTGCGCACCTTCTCCAAGGCCCATGGCATGGCGGGGCTGCGCTGCGGCTATGCCATCGGCGAGCGCCAGACGATCCGCGCCTTCGAGCGGGTCCGCAATCATTTCGGCGTCAACGCCATCGCCCAGGCAGGCGCCCTTGCCGCACTGGCGGCGCCCGATCACCTCGATCAGGTCGTCAAGGCCACGGCCGCGGCGCGATCACGGATTGCCGATATCGCCATGCGCAGCGGGCTGACGCCCCTGCCGTCGGCGACCAATTTCGTCACCATCGATTGCGGTCGCGATGCCGGCTTTGCCGCCGATCTGCTGGCCGCCCTGGCAGCCCGGCGCGTCTTCATCCGCAAGCCGATGGCGACGGGTCTCGATCATTGCATTCGCATCAGCGTTGGAACGGCGGCGGCGCTGGACGTGCTGGCCGACGCCC
>CAXBKI010000239.1:0-5320 GCA_963975955.1 uncultured Devosia sp. | reverse complement strand
CATGCGGACAAGCGGACAGCGCCCGCCGGCAGTTCGACTCGCAAGCACCGCGGGCCCCTTTATGCGGCACTCGATCTTGGCACCAATAATTGTCGCCTGCTGATAGCCCGTCCGCACGATCACGGCTTTCGGGTTATTGACGGCTTTACGCGCATTGTCCGGCTCGGCGAGGGTGTGTCGGTCACCGGGCGTCTGGGCGATGCCGCCATGGAGCGCACCATGGAGGCGCTGCGCCAGTGCCGCAACAAGCTGCGTGAGCACCAGCCGGCGCGCATGCGGCTGATCGCGACCGAAGCCTGCCGGACCGCCGAGAACGGCCCTGCCTTTCTGGCGCGCGTCAAGGCAGAGATCGGTCTGGATCTTGAGATCGTGGATCGCCGCACCGAGGCCGAGCTGGCAGTGACGGGCTGCGCCGATCTGATCGACGCCAATACCGCCGGCGCCTTGATGTTTGATATCGGCGGGGGCTCGTCCGAACTGGCCTGGCTCGATTTCCGCGGTGGCCGCCCCAAGTCGCAGGGCCGCATGGCCGCGTCCATCCGCTCCTGGCAGTCGCTTCCGGTCGGTGTGGTTTCGATTGCCGAGAAATTTGGCGGCGTCAATGTCACCACAGAAGTGTTCGAGGCCATGGTCGCCCATGTCAGCGACCATTTGCGCCAGTTCCGCGGCCGCGAAAAGCTGCGCCAGATGATCGCCACGCACCCCGTGCATCTGATTGGCACCTCCGGCACGGTAACCACTCTGGCCGGGCTGCATCTTGGTCTGGAGCGCTATGAGCGCCAGAAGGTCGATGGTCTGTGGATGCAGCGCGATCAGGTGGATGAAACCATGAACGTGCTGCTCGGCATGTCGTTTGAACGCCGCGTGGCGCATCCCTGCATTGGCCGCGACCGCGCCGATCTTGTATTGCCTGGCTGCGCCATCTTTGAAGCCATTCGTCGCGAGTGGCCGGCCCAGCGTGTTCGCGTGGCCGATCGCGGCCTGCGCGAAGGCATACTAATTTCGCTGATGGATGCCGACCGCACCCGGTCGCGTGCCTCGCGCTATCCTCGGAGAAACACCAATGGTGGATAAAGCTCTCGGTACTGGCGGACGCAAGTCCGAAAAGGACCTCAAGATCCGGCTCAAGACCGCCAAGGGTCGCAAGACCGGTTCGACCAAATGGCTCGAGCGTCAGCTCAATGATCCCTATGTCGCCAAGGCGCGCGCCGCCGGCTATCGCTCGCGTGCCGCCTTCAAGATCAAGGAGATGGATGAAAAGCATCACATCTTCCGCCAGGGCATGCGCATCGTCGATCTGGGCGCCGCGCCCGGGGGGTGGTCGCAGGTGGCTGCACGGGCTATCGGCTCCACCGACGCCAATCCGCTTATCGTCGGCATCGACTATCTGGAGATGGACCCCATCCCCGGCGTGACGCTGTTGATGAAGGATTTCACCGACGACGACGCGCCCGAAATGCTGATTGCAGCCATGGGAGGCAAGAAGGCCGATCTGGTGATGAGCGATATGGCCTGGCCCACCACCGGCCACCGCCCGACCGACCATCTGCGCATCGTCCAGCTGATCGAAATCGCGGCGGCCTTCGCGCTCGACGTGCTGGCGCCCGGCGGCATGTTCATTGCCAAGGTATTCCAGGGCGGCACGGAGCATGAGCTGCTGCACATGCTCAAGCGCCACTTCAAGACCACCCACCATGCCAAGCCGCCCTCAAGCCGCTCGGATTCTGCCGAAGCCTATCTGATCGCCAAGGGCTTCAAGGGCACCAACGACACTGTCCCCGGCGAAGGTGAGTACGACCGCTAGCTGCTGGCCCTACCTCAATAAGCCTCTTCCTGAGCCCGTCGACGAACGAGCGCGTGGCGCTCGCTCGCCATCCATGCGACGCACCTCCCCCTTGATGGGGGAGGATGGGAGGGGACGCTCCACCCAGCGCCAAGCAACGGCCTCTAGTGCTCGCCGCCCACACTCCCGGCATGTGTCAGCTGGTGCCCGGCATTTTTGGGCAGCCGGAAAAACATCACCGTCGAGATCAGGCAGACGGCCGCCAGCACCATGAAGGCGAAGTGGAAATCGGCCAGCGTCAGCTCGCCGCCACGCAGGGCCGTGCTGGCTTCCAGCATGCCGCCGCCCAGCGCCACGCCAAGGGCAATCGACAGCTGGGTCGACACCTGGCTGATCACATTGGCCTGACCGGCGTCCTTGTCCTCGATATCGGCGAAAACGAAGGCATTGCTGCCGGTCCAGAAGATCGATTGCCAGAAGCCGACAAAGACCAGGATGCCGATGATCAGCAGCACCGCCGTCTGTGGCGTATAGAGCCCCATCGCCAGCAGGCCCGCCGCCGAGATGGCCGTGGACAGGGTCAGTGCCACGCGAAAGCCGACCCGCACGAAAAAGCGGTTGGCCACAAACTTGGCAATGATGGCGCCGATGGCGCCGGCAAAGGTGATCATCCCCGATTCAAACGGGGTGTAGCCAAAGCTCAGCTGCAGCATCAGGGGGAACAGAAACGGCGTTGCCCCCTGTCCGAGCCGGAAAAATGTGCCCGCCACCACCGCGCTGCGAAAGAATGGAAACCGCAGCAGCCGCAGGTCAAACAGCGGATTGTCGGTCGCGAGCGCGTGGCGCGCGTAAAGTGCCGCCATGATCACCCCAACAATGGTGGCCACCACGCCGATAAGGGGCGGCAGCGCCGGCAGGCTGATCACCGACGTTCCGAAGGCAAACAGCGCAAAGGCCGGCGCGGCCAGCCCGAAGCCCTTGAAATCAATCGCCCGCGGCGCCACGCGCTTGGTATCGGGCAGAAACCTGCTGACCAGCGCGATGCCGATGATCCCGATGGGAACGTTGATCAGGAAGATCCAGTGCCATGAGAAAAACGTTGTCAGGAACCCCCCGAAGGGCGGCCCCACAATGGGGCCGATCAGCCCCGGAATGGTTAGCCACGCCATGGCATTGACCAGGTCGTGGCGGGGCGTGGAGCGCACCAGCACCAGCCGCGCGACCGGCGTCATCAGTGCCCCGCCCATGCCCTGCAGGAACCGGGCCAGCACAAAGGCCGACAGTGAATTGGCAAAGGCGCAGGCAATCGAGCCCAGCACAAAAACCGCCATGGCAGTGCGGAACACATTGCGCGCGCCGAACCGGTCCGCCATCCAGCTTGAGATGGGAATGAAGATGGCCAGTGCCACCAGATAGGCCGTGAGCGCCAGCTTGAGCGAAATCGGATCGGTCCCGATATCGCCTGCAATCGCGGCCAGCGAGGTCGCGATGACCGTGGAGTCCATGTTCTCCATGAACAGCGCAGTGGCCAGGATGAGGGGGGTAATGCGGGATAAGGTCAATCTGCGTCAATCTGCCGACGTTGGGGCTCGGTCACTTCTCTTCAGCGCATTGTGGCCGGAGACGTCGCTGCCCGAGTCCGCCGGCAGTCGCCAATAGACAAAGGCCGCCAGCGCGCTCAAAGTTCCCACCACAAAAAAGGCAATCTGGAAATCGACCAGGGCCAGCGCACTGCCGCGCAACTGGGTGCTCATCTCGAGAATGCCGCCGGCGACGGCCACGCCGAACGCCACGCTCAGCTGCTGCGCGACCGCAACGATGGCCGTGGCCTGGCTGGCTTCGCGGTCGTCCACATCGGCATAGCCAAGCGCATTGGCGCCGGTGAAGAACACCGAGCGCAACACGCCGCCTGTCAGCAACACGGCCATGATCAGTGGCACCGGCGTGTCCGCCTGAAACAACCCCTGCGTTGCAATCAGGCCGCCACCGAAAAACGAGGCGAAGCCCAGCGTGCGGGGGAAACCGAACCGCGCATAGACGCGCTCTGCCAGGAATTTGCTCATGATCGCGCCGATCGCCGAAACGAAGGTGATGGCGCCCGATTGGAATGGCGTCAGTCCGAAACCGAGCTGCAGCATCAGTGGCAGCAGAAACGGCACCGCCCCCACCCCGATGCGGAAAAACGAGCCCCCGATGATCGCCGACCGAAACAGCTTGAGCCGGAACAGCTGTGGATCGAGCAGGGGGTGCTCGGTGCGCCTTGCATGCCAGAAATATAGTGCTCCCGCCGACAGCCCGATCGCCAGCGTCGCGTAGCCATAGGCAATCGGCAATGCCGGCAGGCTGACCACGGACAGCCCGAACACGGTGCCGGAAAACGCGACGGCCGCGATCAGGAAGCCCTTGAAATCGAGCTTGCGCGGCGCATGCACCTCTGGCACCTGCAGGAAAATGCCGACCAGGACAATGCCGGCAATACCGATCGGGATATTGATCCAGAATATCCAGTGCCAGCTGAGATAGGTGGTCAGGAAGCCGCCGATCAGCGGCCCGGTCAGCGGTCCCAGCAGTGCCGGTATGGTCAGCCAGGCCATCGCCGACACCAGCTCGTTGCGCGGCGTCGATCGCACCAGCAGCAATCGGCCAACCGGTGTCATCATCGATGACCCGATACCCTGCAGAAACCGCGACAGCACGAAGGTTTCCAGTGAAAACGAGAACGAGCAGGCCAGCGATCCGACCATGAACACGAAGATGGCGATGCGGAAAATATTCTTGGCCCCGAACCGGTCGGCCATCCAGCCACTGATCGGGATGAAGATGGCCAGCGCCACGAAATAGGCTGTCAACGCCAGCTTGAGCGCAATCGGCTGGGTGCCGATATCGCTGGCAATGGCGGGCAGGGACGTCGCGATCACGGTCGAATCCATCTGTTCCATGAACAGGGCGACCGCCAGGATAAGGGGTGTGACGCGGATCACGAGGCTGAAACCGGGGGGAGGAATCGGAAGTGTCGAAATATGACATCGGCAGTATGAACGCCCGTCCCGCTTCTGGGAAGGCGTAAGGCAGCCCGGGATTTGGCCGGCGTCAGCCGGGCCACGGGGACCAGGCGTGAGCTCGCGAACTTCCCCGGCGACACCGGCATCCATTGACAGTGAGCCGGCCGCCGAGGTGGCGCATTCGGGGCGGATTGACCCTCGCCGGGAAAGCCGGCGCGCATGCACAATAGCCTTGCGCCGCCGCCCTCTATGCAAGCCGTGTTACCGGTGCTATTGACCCTCGCCAACCTGAACCCGACGAAAACTCTTCCGTCCGGTTTAATATCCTACATCTCTGATCCGATTCAGAAGTCCGGAAAGGTCTGGCCTTGGCGAAGATTATTACCACCATCACTGGCGATGCGGCGCTCACTTTCGATGACGTATTGCTGCAGCCCGCCCGGTCCGACATCCTGCCCACGGAAACCGACATTTCCACCTATGTCACCAAGGACATAGCGCTCAATCTGCCTATTCTGTCCTCGGCCATGGATAC
>CAXBKI010000238.1:0-5322 GCA_963975955.1 uncultured Devosia sp. | reverse complement strand
CGACCAAGGAAGAGTGGAAGGTGATGGCCGAGACCAAGAAGATCCTTGATCCCAAGATCAAGGTGACCAGCACCGCCGTGCGCGTGCCGGTATTTGTCGGCCATTCCGAGGCGGTCAATATCGAGTTCGAGAACCCCATCAGCGCCGATGAGGCCCGCGACATCCTGCGCGAGGCCCCCGGCATCACCGTTATCGACAAGCGCGAACCGGGCGGCTACGCCACCCCGGTCGAGAGCGTGGGCGAATACGATACCTTCGTCAGCCGCATCCGCGAGGATGCCACCATCGAGAACGGCCTCAATATCTGGGTGGTCTCGGACAATCTGCGCAAGGGCGCCGCGCTCAACACCATCCAGATCGCCGAAACCCTGATCGAACTCGGCCTCAAGCCCCGCGACGCTGCCGACGCCGCCTGAAGACTGCCCCGGGGCCAATAGCGCCCGGCCCGGCACAAGACGGTCTCCCTCCCCCTTTTGGGGAGGGATCAAGGGTGGGGGCGTTCGGGCCCGCAACGCTCGACAGTAACACCCCCCACCCCGGCCCTCCCCACAAGGGGGAGGGAGCCAGATCGAGCACATGGCCCGGCCGATATTTGCTATGGCTGGCAAGGCTGGGTTTAGCTAAGCATGGCAACGGCTTGGTCAGTCGAGTCGGAACCCTGCAGAAAGTCCATCATGCCGATTCGCGACCTTCTTCTGGCCCTCGGGGTCGTGACCCTGTGGGGACTGAACTTCGTCGCCATCAAATGGGGCGTCGCCGAAGTCTCGCCCCTGCTGATGACCGCGCTGCGCTATATCGGCTGCGCCCTGCCCGCCATCTTCTTCGTACGCCGCCCCGCCGTCAGCTGGGGCCTGCTGATCGTCTACGGCCTGAGTGTGGGCGTGCTGCAGTTCAGTTTCCTGTTTTCCGCCATTGCCCTGGGCATGCCGGCGGGCCTGGCCAGCCTGGTCATGCAGATGCAGGTGTTTTTTACCCTCGGCCTGGCGGCGCTGTTTCTGGGCGAGCGCCCCACCCCGCTGCGGCTGGCCGGCGCCGGGGTCGCGCTATTGGGCCTGTGCACCATTGGCGCCGAGCATATCGGGGGCGCCGTGCTGGTCCCCCTGCTGATGACCCTGCTGGCCGCCTTCTTCTGGGCCATCTCCAATATCGTCACCAAGCGGGCCGGCAAGGTCGACATGTTCGCCTTCGTGATCTGGGGCAGCCTCGTCCCGCCCCTGCCCATGCTGGCGCTCTCGCTGCTGCTTGAAGGGCCCGGCCCCCTGCTGGCGCTGCCCTTCATCGGCCCGCAGGCGATCTTTTCCATCCTGTTTATCGCCTATGGCGCGACGCTGCTGGGCTATGGCGGCTGGGCCGTGCTGCTGGGGCGCTACCCCTCCGGGCTCATCGCGCCCTTTGCCCTGCTGGTGCCCATTGTCGGCTTTGCCGCCGCCTTCGTCTTTCTGGGCGAGGCCGTCACCCCGCTCGAAATGGCCGGCAGCGTGCTGATTTTTCTCGGCCTGATGCTCAATGTCTTTGGACCGCGCCTGCTGGCCCGGTTGCGTCTGGCCTGATGCCGGTCCGCCATGTGCTGCTGGCCTTGCTGGTGGTGGCCATCTGGGGCTTCAACTTCGTCGTCATCAAGCTCAGTGTCGCCGCCCTGCCGCCGCTGCTCGCCGCGGCGCTGCGCTTTGCCTTCGCCGCCGTGCCGCTGGTGTTTTTCGTCAAGCCACCCAAGGTGGCCTGGCAATTGGTGGTGGCCTATGGCTTTGCCTTTGGCGTCGGCCTCTATGGCTTTCTCAACCTCTCCATGGCCTGGGGCATGTCGGCGGGCCTGAGTTCGCTGGTACTGCAGACCCAGGCATTCTTCACCATGGCACTGGCCTTCGTGCTGCTCGGCGAGCGCCCGCGCCGCGTGCAGATCCTGGGCGCCGCCATCGCCTTTGCCGGCATCGCGGTAATCGGCACCGAACGGCTGAGCGACGCCGCGCTGCTGCCGCTGGGCATGACATTGCTGGCGGCCCTGTGCTGGGGCGGCGCCAATATCCTGATCAAGAAGGCCGGCCGGATCGACCCGCTCTCGCTGACGGTGTGGGGCGCGCTGGTGGCGCCGCTGCCCCTGCTGGCGCTCTCGCTGCTCAATGAGGGCCCGCAGGCGGTCTCGACCGCCCTGCTCGGCTTTGACTGGGGCGATGCCGCGCTGATCGCCTTCCTGGCCTATCCGGCAACCCTGCTGGGCATGGCGATCTGGAGCTGGCTGCTGGGCCGCCATCCCGCCTCGGTTGTGGCGCCCTTTACCCTCTTGGTGCCCATTACCGGCCTCGGCTCGGGCTATCTGGTGCTGGGCGAAACCATCACCCCCATCGAGATCGCCGGCGCCTTGCTGGTGATTGTCGGGCTGGTGGTGACCCTGCTGCGGCCAAGACCGACGCCGCTGGTCTGAACCCTGGCACGGAATCGACAAAGCCACCCCGGGAGGCCGGGGTGGCCTTGCAACGCCATCTCTGGCGTCTCGACCTACATGGCTGCAGGGGCTGGCTCAGCCGAAATCAGCAGGCCGTATTCCTCGGCGGAGAGCTCGCCATTGCCGTCCGTATCGGCGGCGGCGAAGGCTTCCACTGTCAGATCAGGCCAGGCAACCTGTGCTTCTTCCATCGTCACACCGCCGCTGGCATCGGTGTCCACCGACACGAAGTCGGTCGCGGTCTGGGCGAAGGCAGCGCTGGACAGGCCGAGGACGACCAGGGTGGAGAGAACAATCTTCTTCATTGCAGGTGGCTCCGAATGTTGAGGAGAGAAGTTAAGGCGGGGATCGGTTTGCCGGGCCCCGACGCGCTGCTCCTCTGCAGCCCGTGAGACAGACAATGACCAGCCAATGTGTCGCTCCAAAGTCCGCAAATTGACCGGCTTCGGGAAAATACAGGGCAAATTCGGGGCAGTATAAGCAACAATAAAGGCAGCTGCCTGCATACAAATCGAGGCCCAATTCAAGGCATCTTTCTTGCCGTTTTCCCGTTGTATTGGCCGATTTCGGCGATGCGTCAACTTACACTGGCAATAAAGACGAAAAAACTGCCGAGATAGTCTGTTTCACGCGCCCGTGAAATCACTTCAGACGCAAGTTCACGCGCGCGTGAACACTATGGCCGCGCCTGATCCAGTGTCGGTTGATTGAAATCGTCAGATTTCGGGGCGAACGAAATCGCCGCTTGCATCGTCCATGATCCACAATTCCCCGCTCGAAATATCGAACCAGGCGCCATGCACGGCCAGTTTGCCGGCATCTTCGAGATCGGCGACATAGGGGAAGGTGCGCAGATTGCGGATCGAGTTGCGGATCGAGATGCGCTCGAGCGCCGTCTGGCGTTCGCTGGCCGTCATCAGGTCGTTCTGGCCGACCTGCTCGGGCAGGCCGCCCAGCATGCTCATCCACTTGCCGATGAAATCGCCGCTGTCCAGCGGGCTGGTTTCCGGGTCGAGCGCCGCCTTGATGCCGCCGCAGCGGCCATGGCCCATGATCACGATATTGGCGATGCCCAGCGCCTTGACGGCAAATTCGATGCCCGCCGAGGTACCGTGCTGGCCGCCATCGGGCTGGTAGGTGGGCACCAGATTGGCCACGTTGCGCAGCACGAACAGCTGGCCGGGGTCGGCATCAAAGATCATTTCGGGCGCCGCGCGACTGTCGCAGCAGGCAATGATCATGGTGGTCGGGTTCTGGCCCGTTGCCGCCAGTTCGCGATAACGCTCCTTCTCGCGGACATAACGGCCCGACATGAAGTTGGCATGGCCCTTGAGCAGATGATCAGGAAATCGATGCATGCGTTCTCGATTAGCGCTAAGAGACGCCAAGATCAATCGGGCATGTTCATTGCCCGCGCATTGGGGGCATGCATGCTTATCTACCGATTCCTGACCGGCGAGGACGACGCCGCCTTCTGCCACAAGGTGACCAGGGCGCTCAGCGAGGGCTGGCAGCTCCATGGCGGCCCGACCTATGCCTTTGACGGGCACAGCAAGAAGATGAAGGCCGGCCAGGCCGTCACGCGGGCCGTGCAGGACCAGCCCTATGACCCCGACAAGAAGTTGACCGACTATTAGCGCCTAGACGGTTTCGCCCCGCGCCAGCCGCAGCGCCAGGGCCTGCAGCAGCAAAATGGTCTTGGCATCGGCGATCTCGCCGGTGCCGATCATGGCGCAGGCTTCCTCAAACCCCATTTCGATGACCTCGATGTCCTCGCCCTCATCGGCCAGCCCGCCCCCGACATGCTCGGCCTGGCCGGGCGTGTAGCGGGCGATGAAACACGCGCATTTTTCGGTCAGCGAGCCCGGGCTCATATAGGCATTGCACACAAAGACCAGGTCCTGCGCGGCATAGCCGGTTTCCTCGAGGGCCTCGCGGCGGGCGGCAATCTCGGGCGTGTCCCCGTCCAGCATGCCGGCGGGGACTTCGATCAGCCAGGCCGGATCGCCATTGAGATGGGCCGGCAGGCGAAACTGCCGTGTCAGGATCACGCGCTGCTCCTGCGGCGCATAGAGCAGCACGGCCGCGGCGCTGCCATGGTCATATACCTCGCGCGTCACGGTCAGCGCGCTGCCATCGCGCCGGCCATGGGTGACGCTGTAATTGTCGAACCGCCCCCAATTGTGGCTGAGCTTGGTGACGGTATTGATCGTGATGCGCTTGGACATGCAGGCTCCCCGGACTAGGCGGGCAGCTATGGCCCAACTTGGCGGCAAGAACCAGCCGGGCAGTTGTCACAGGCGCCATGCACGGGCGCACAGGTCAGCACCAGATTGCGTCCATTCTCCCGCGCGCGGCGCCTCTCAGGCGCCCGGCCTGCCCGTCGCCGGGCCAGAAATGACGGAACCACCGCGCCTCCCGGGCATTGACATGGCAAGCATCAACAAGAGGAGACCACCATGGATTGGAACCGGGTTGAAGGAAACTGGAAGCAGTTGAGCGGCAAGGCCAAGGAGCAGTGGGGCAAGCTCACCGATGACGACATGGCCCAGATCAATGGCAATCGCGAGCAGCTCGAAGGCAAGATCCAGGAGCGCTACGGCAAGACCAAGGATGAAGCCAGAAAGGAAATCGACGACTGGTATGACCGCCAGAGCTGGTAGTCGGCAATCGTCACGAGGCCCCGGTTCCGACCGGGGCTTTTTTGTGCTCGCGGCAGGCCGGACCGCTCAGCGGCCCGGAATGACCGGATCGGGCGGCTGATAGACCGGCACCGGCGGTATCGCCTCCATGCGGCGCTGGATGGCCAGCTCCTGCTGCGACCGCTGCAAGGCCTCGATCTGCCGCTCCAGCGCCCGCTGCCGGCTCTCGGCGGCAACCTC
>CAXBKI010000237.1:0-5336 GCA_963975955.1 uncultured Devosia sp. | reverse complement strand
CCGCCGATGCCCGGCTCAAGAGCGAACCCTATCTCGATGCCGCCGCTATCGGCCCGATCCGCCACGCCATCGAACTGCGCCATCCCAGTTTCGATGATCCGGCGGTCAATGCCATGCTGGCGCGGCACAATGTGGCCCGCGTGATCGCCGATACGGCTCAGAGCCCGGCGCGCGACCTGACCGCCGACTTTGCCTATTGCCGACTGCAGGGTCCGGCCCGGGACGATGCCGCAGGATATCTGCCTGCCGATATCGCCGACTGGGCCCGCACGATCGGGGAATGGACCGCGGCGGGCCGGGATGTGTTTGCCTATTTCGTGCATGAGGACAAGCTGCACGCCCCGGCCAATGCCATTGCCCTGCGCCAGGCGCTCGGCGTCGCCCTGCCCGGCGATTGATCAAAAACGCGTTCCCGTCTGGCCTTGCCCGCGCGGGCAGGCTAAGCACCGCTCGTCTCAAGCGTCACCTGAAAGACCCCCTCATGCCAGCTTCCATCCTGCAGCCGCTCGACAAGAAATCGGCAGGCCTTGCCTTTGTGCTCGGGCTGGCAACCATTCTGGGTGCCTGGGGCAGCCAGCTCATTGGTGGACTGTTCCCCTGCGAGCTCTGCCTTGAGCAGCGCATGGCCTATTATTACGGCCTGCCGCTGCTGCTGGTCGTATTGATCACCTGGAACCGGCTGCCGCTGACAGTGTGGTATCTGGCCATGGCCCTGGTCACCGCCATTTTTGCCTGGGGCGTCTACATGGGCAGCTATCACGCCGGCGTCGAATGGGGCTTCTGGCCCGGCCCGACGGCCTGCACCGGTGTGGGTGACGCCGTTGATTTCAGCGCGCTCAGCAGCATGACCCCGGTGATCGGCTGCGACGTGGTGCAGTTCCGCCTGTTCGGCATTTCCCTGGCTGGCTACAATGCGCTGATTTCACTGGCCATCGTGGCGCTGCTGATCGTCTCGATCACGGCCCAGGCGCGGCGGGCACGGCGCCGCTGAGCCTTTCGGCCCCAGCTGCAATTGGCCTAGGGTTCCAGCTCGATATCCCAGTACAGATAATCCAGCCAGCTCTGATGCAGGTGATTGGGCGGAAACGCGCGGCCATTATTATGCAGATCGTGCACGCTGGGGTGGTAGGGCGCCTGGTGCGGGAACATCCGGATCTCGCTCGGCATCCGGTTGGCCTTGCGCAGATTGCACGGCGCGCAGGCGGCCACCACGTTCTCCCAGGTGGTCTGCCCGCCCTTGGAGCGCGGAATGACGTGATCGAACGTCAGATCCTCGCGCGACCCACAATATTGGCAGGTGAAGCGGTCGCGCAGAAACACGTTGAAACGGGTGAAGGCCGGATTGCGGGCGGGTTTGACGTAATCGCGCAGCGACACGACGCTGGGCAGCCGCATTTCGAAGCTGGGCGAATGAATGACGGTATCGTACTGGCTGACGATATTGACCCGGTCCAGGCACACCGCCTTGATCGCGTCCTGCCATGACCAGAGCGATAACGGGTAGTAGCTGAGCGGCCGGAAATCGGCATTCAGCACCAGCGCGGGACAGGCCTCAGGCGACACGTGAATGGTCACTAGAGTCTCCCGAAAAGGGAATCGAGTAAGTCCATATCCTCCTTATACTAGGCCTTTTGTGTCAGGGCTGTGAAGCGGGGTGAACGACCTTATTTTGCAGCGATCCGGGCGATGAACCGGGTGGCGAAATCCAGCCCGTCCGGGGAGATGCCATGCCCCACCCCGGGGCTGACGTGATAGCTCACCTCATAGCCGGCCAGTCGCAGCGCGACATCGGCATCGGCGCTGCGCTCGGGATCGACCACGGTATCGGCGTCGCCATGCACCAGGCACACCGGCGGCTGCCCGACCGCGGCGGTGCCAAAGCCTTCGGGCGGCAGCAGCGCCCCGGCAAAGGCAACAATGCCCATCAGGCGCTCCGGCAGCGACAGGCCCACATGCAGCGCCATCATGGCGCCCTGGCTGAAGCCGACCAGAAGGGTCTGTTCTGGCGCGATGCCGGTCTGGGTCCACAAATCGGTCAGGAATTCGAGCAGGCCCGGCCGGGCCGCCTGGCAGCCGGTTTGCCGGCTGGCCAGCCTGTCGCCGTCAAAACTCACATCGAACCATTTGAAGCCCTCTGCCAGCCCCTCGCATTGCTGGGGCGCATTGGGAGAAACGAACACCGCATAGGGCAACACGTCCTGCCAGTGCGGCGCCAGCCCGATCAGATCGGCCCCATTGGACCCGTAACCGTGCAGCAGCACCACCGCCTGCTGTGGCGCATTGCCCGATCTGGGCGGGAGCATGGGGCCGGAGAGCTTGGTCACAGGGCAATTCCTTCTTGGTCGCGCAGCACCGCAAAATAGCGCCAGAACAGCAGCGCCGCCGCCGACCGGTGCGGTGCCCAGGCCGTGGCGATAGCGATCATCTCCTTGATCGTCGGACGGGCGTCAAGGCCGAGCCCGTGATGGACCGCCTTGAGCAGCGCCAGATCGCCGGCGGGAAAGACATCGGGATGAGCGGCGCAGAACATCAGGTAGACCTCGGCAGTCCAGGGACCGATCCCCTTGTGCGCGCACAGATAACGCACCGCATCGTCCGCCGGCAGGGTTTCGAGATGGTCGAAGTCCAGCGTGCCGGCCGCCATGGCCTCGGCGATGGCGCGGACAGTGCGAAATTTGCTGCCCGAAAAGCCGCTGCCCCGAATCGCCTCCTCGGACAGGGCAAGATAGCCGGCCGGATCAAGGGCGCCGGGCAATTGGGCGAACCGGTTCCAGATGGCCCGCGCACTGGCGACAGAAACCTGCTGCCCGCAAATGACCTTGGCAATGCCGGCAAAGCCCGGCTCGGTGATGCGCGGCTCGACCGATCCCGCCCGTTGCCAGACCGCAGCCAAGCGATGGTCAATGCCCACCAATACTGCGATATGTGTGGCGATCGCCGCCGCGCTGTCGAGGCGCGGTGACGGAACAATCGTCGTCATGCTAGAAGCCGCCCGTGTCGAAGAATCCGTCAAACACTCCCGTCCTTCGCTTTGCACCCAGTCCCAATGGCCTGCTGCATCTCGGCCACGCCTATTCGGCGCTCGCCACCTGGCACGCCGCCGCTGCGCTCAACGGCATCGCCCTGCTGCGGATCGAAGACATCGATACCGAGCGCTGTAAACCCGAATTTGTCGATGCCATTATGGCAGACCTGCATTGGCTGGGACTGGACTGGCCGACCCCGGTCATGATGCAGTCCGAACGGTTCGACGTCTATGCCGATGCCGGCAATCGCCTGCGCGATGCCGACCTGCTCTATCCGTGCTTCTGCACCCGCAGCGAGATTGCCGCGCTGGCCACCGATACCGATCCAGATGGCGCCCCGCTTTATCCCGGCACCTGCCGGCACCTGCACCGCGGCGAGCAGATCGAGCGCCTGCAACGCGGCGACCCGGTGCAGTTCCGCCTCGAAATGCAAGGCGCGACCGCCCGCGCCGGCATGCTGACATTTTCGCTCGTCGGCCCGCTGATCACCGACCGGCCGCAAATCCGCTATGCCCGGCCCGAGCGCTGGGGCGATGTGGTGCTGCAGCGCAAGGGTACGCCCACCAGCTATCATCTCAGCGTCGTGGTCGATGACGCGGCGCAGGCCATTACCCATGTCACGCGCGGCCGCGACATGGAGGCGGCGACCGACCTGCACGTGCTGCTGCAAATGCTGCTCGGCCTGCCCAGCCCGATCTATCACTTCCACCGGCTGATCCTGGACGACGATGGCCGCAAGCTCTCCAAGTCGAAAGGCTCGCCCTCTCTGGCGAGCCTGCGCGATCAGGGATGGACGCCCGCCGATGTCAGGCAGGCGCTGGGACTGTAGCTCGACACGGCGCCGCTCACGGCTGCCTGCCAATGCGCCCCAGATGCGTGATCGAAAAACCCTCGCCCGATTTCAGGCCATAGCCCAGTGCCCTGTCAAACCCGCAATGGGCCAGCCACAGCGCGCCAAGCCCGGCCACCAACGGCATGGACAACACCATGCCGGCGGCCAGCAGCAGCAGACCAAACCCATAGATATGGACCCCATTGTAGATCATCGCGCCGACCCTGGGCCCGAGCAGATAGGCCAGAAAGCTGAGATCGGGCGCAAAGAACACCATGGCGGCGCCCCACCAGACCAGCCCGCTGTCGAGCTTCCAGAACACAACCCCGCCGGCGATGCAGACAAGAGCGCCTTCGGCACGCTGCCACAGCACGAAACCGCTCGCCATGTCCTTTTCCATCATCCCCGTCTCGGCCTGCTCCATGGCCCGCTCTCCATTGCTGATGGCCGCACCTTCGTCTATTCACGAAAGAATGGAAATCGACCTGTTTTGCAGATTTGGCATTCATAAATGAATAGGGAGCCCGACTGGGCCCTGTGGCGGAGTTTCGCAGCGGTGGTGACCAGCGGATCACTTTCGGCTGCGGCCCGCGAGCTGGGCATCAGCCAGCCCACCGTGGGGCGCCATATCGAAGCCCTCGAGAACGCGCTGGGACTGACCCTGTTGAACGCACCCTGGCCGGGCTCAAACCCAACAGCACGGCCTTGCGCCTGCATGAGCCGGTGGCACAGGCGCAATCCGCGCTGGCCCGGGCCGCCATCATGGCCGAAGGCGCCCAGGCAGATTATGGCGGCACGGTGCGCATCACGGCCAGCGCGGTGATGTCCAACTATGTGCTGCCCCGATTGCTGCTCCCCATCCGGCAGCGCTACCCCACCATCGCCATCGAATCGGTCCCCTCCGATTCGGCTGGAAACCTGCTGCTGCGCGAGGCAGACATCGCCATCCGGATGTTTCGACCGACGCAGCTGGAGCTGATATCGCGCCATCTGGGTGAACTGCCGATTGTGGCCACAGCCCACCAAACCTATCTCGAGGGGCGCAGCATGCCGCGGCAGCCCACGGACCTCTACCAGCACGACCTGATCGGTCTTGACCGCTCCGATCTGATCATCGCCCATGCCCGGACGCGGGGTCTTGCCCTGAGCCGCGAGGATTTTGCCCTGCGTTCGGACGATCAGCCGCACCTGTGGGAACTGGTCAAGGCGGGCCTGGGCATAGGTTTCGCCCAGGCTCGGCTGGTGCGCGACACCCCGGGAATGCTCGCCCTGCCGCTCGATCTGGCGATCCCCGCCCTCCCGGTCTGGCTGACGACACACAGGGAATTGTTCACCTCGCATCGAATTCGTGCCATCTATGACGCTCTGGCCGAGGGTATCGCTACCTATATCAAAGGCTAGCCCACTTCAGTAGGACACCATGGAAACCGCGCTCAACATCGCCATCGCCCTCGCCCTGATCTTTGTCGTCACCATCC
>CAXBKI010000236.1:0-5337 GCA_963975955.1 uncultured Devosia sp. | reverse complement strand
AGGTGAAGTCCCAACCGCCGCCGGCGCCAGCGGGCGCGATGCACTCGGTGTTGCTGGCCTCGAACGCGGTGGCACCCGAAGAGTAGGCCGCCACGCTCAGCGCAGCAGCAAGAATAGTGGCTTTCGCCACGGAAAGCAGCTTCATCGCAATCTCCTCCATTAACCGCCTGCTGCCAATTACCGGTCTTGCAGGCCTGGCGGATCGATATCACCCCAAGCTGTCACCAAGCTGTCGCCGATCCGGCCGGGCATTGGGCTTGCAAGCCCCGTGCATAAGCGCTCAATTGCCCGGACGCGCGGGAGGGCGTCAGTGATGCGCATTCTGCTGGTAGAGGATACCCACGACGTCGCGGGAGCGATCGTCGCCAATTTCGGCCGGCGGGGGGATGCGGTCGACCATGCCCTGACCCGGGCAGCGGCAGACGAGATGCTGGCGCTGCAGCGCTATGACGTGATCATCCTGGATATCAACCTGCCCGACGGGGACGGACTGTCCCTGCTTGCCGCGCAACGGCGGCAGGGCCTGACCACGCCCATCCTGATGCTGACGGCCCGGCTGGAGGTCGATGATCGCGTGGCGGCCCTCGACCGCGGCGCCGACGACTATCTGGTCAAGCCGTTCGACCTGCGCGAACTTGAAGCGCGGGTCCGGGCCCTGGCGCGGCGGGCCCATGGCGATCCGGCCAATGGCTCGGTTGTCAGCTATGCCGATCTGGAGGTCGATATTGCCGGGCACACGGCCAATCTGGCCGGCCAGCCCATCAACCTGACCCGGCGCGAGTTTGCCGTGCTCGAAGCCCTGCTGATCAATCGCGGCAGGGTCATTTCCAAGGAACAGATCTTTGAGCGCATGTTCTCGTTCGACGAGACCGATGTCGGGCTGAACGCGGTGGAAATCTATGTGGCGCGGCTGCGCAAGAAACTCGATGGTGGCGGCGTGGCGATAAACACCCTGCGCGGATTGGGGTATCAGCTTCTTGCAAAACAATAGCTCCATCGGGCGCGGCGAGACCCGCACAAGGCTGCCGCTGTCTCTGGCGACACGACTGTCCCTGGCGCTTGGCCTGATCCTGCTGAGCGGGGGAATAATCGTCACGGTGGCTGCCTTTGGCTATGGGCATCAGGCCGCCCGCGATGCCTTTGACCGCCTGCTGGTCGGCGCCGCCAACCAGATCTCGGCTTCGATCTCGATCGTTGACGGCGAGCCGCTGGTGGACCTGCCGGTCACGGCGCTGGAACTATTGGCCCTGGCGCAGGAGGATCGCATTGCCTACCGGGTCATCGACCCTGATGGGGTGACGCTGACGGGATATGACGACCTGCCGCCGCCACCGACGCCGGCGGACCTGGTTTTCTACGACAGCACGTTCACCGGATCCCCGATCCGCATGGTGGCAGTGCGCCGGCATTTCGCCGAGCGCGGTTTCAGCGGTACGGTCACGACAGTGGTCGCCGAAACCACGCTTGCGCGCCAGGCACTGGCCTGGGACATTGCCCACAATGCCTGGGTGCTGCTTGCCGTGGCCGGGCTGGGCATGGCAGCGCTCGCGGCGTTCTCGATCCGCTCGGCGCTTGAGCCGCTCAAGAATGTCAGCCAGGACCTGCTGGGGCGGGATCCCAAGGACCTGACGCCCCTCGACATTGCCGTGCCGCGTGAGTTGCGCGCCATCGTCGACGCGCTGAACCGCTTCATCGCCCGGCTGCATCGACAGATCGATGGCATGCAGAACCTGATTTCGGATTCCGCGCATCAACTGCGCACGCCCATTTCCGCCTTGCGAGCGCAGGCGCAGCTGGCCGCCGACGAGCCCGATCCGGCGCGACAGTCCGAGATTGTGGGGCGCATCCTGGACCGCGCCGTCGGGCTCAGCCGCCTGACCGACCAGATGCTGAACAGGGCGCTGGTCATTCATCGCGGCGACAGCGCAGCCCACAGCAAGATCGACCTGCGACGGGTGGCGATGGCGGCAACCGAAGTGTTCGACGACGGCGCCATTTTTGAATCGGGGCGGCTCCGCCTCGACCTGTCCGAAACGCCGGTATGGATGGCCGGCGATGCGCTGTCGCTGCAGGAAGCCGTCAAGAACCTGATCAGCAATGAGCTGCAGCACGGGGATGGCGTCGTGACCGTTTCGGTATTTCGCGAGAGTGGGGATGCCGTGCTGCGGGTCCACGACCAGGGCACAGGCATGAGCGTCCATCAGGCCCACCAGCTGGGGCAGCGCTTTCTCTGGACCGACCGCACCAGTGGTACCGGCATTGGCCTGTCGATTGCGCACGCGGTTGCCACGGCCCATGCCGCCAGCCTCGAGGTGGACCGGGCCACATCAGCCGGTTTCGGTATCATGCTGAGAGCGCCCTCCCTGGGCAGGGAGGACATCGAATGAGCCGCTTCACCGCTGCCTTACTGGCTCTGTTGATGGCTTGCCTGCCGGCGCAGGCACAGGAAGCCAAGGCGGCGTTCGGGGCAGCGACGGCGACGCAGACCCTGGTGGTGATCGGCACCACCGATATTGATGTGTTTGGACCGGTGATGCAGGCCTTTCTGGCGAACCGGCCGAACCTGCGCATCGCCTATGAGCAATGGGGATCAAACGAACTTGCGGCGCTGGCGGCAAGCCGGTGTGCTTCGGACACGGGCGGGGCCGACATGATCATCAGCTCGGCAGTCGATCTGCAGGTTCAACTGGTCAATGATGGCTGCGCCATCGCGCACAAATCGCCAGCTACCGCAGGACTGCCCGGTGCCCGCAACTGGCGCAACGAGATCTTCGGCATAACCGAGGAACCGGCGGTGATGATCTACAACACCGAGCTGGTCTCCCCCCAAGAGGTGCCATTGTCGCGTTTTGACCTGATCGACCTGCTGCGCCCCGCCGATTCCCGGTTTTACGGGCGGGTCGCCACCTACGATATCGAAGAGTCCGGCCTGGGCTATCTGTTCGCCTTCATGGATTCCCTGCAAGCCAATACCTTTGGCCGGCTGCTCGAAGCGTTCGGCCGATCCGGCACGATTGCCACATGCTGCTCGGCCGAGCTGATCGATGCGGTTGCCGATGGCCGCTACCTGATCGCCTATAATGTGCTGGGATCATATGCGCTGGCCCGCGCCCAGAACGATCCACGGATCGGGGTGCGGGCGCCCAGCGACTATACGCTCATCCTGTCCAGGGCGGCGCTCATTCCCAAGCATGCGGCAAATGTCGGGGGCGCCGGTGAATTCCTCGACTTCCTGCTCTCCAATGCGGGCCAGGCGGCGCTGACCCAGGTCCGCCTGGTGGTCAAGATCGGCAGCAGCGACGGCGGCGATTTCGACCTGCCGGGCGGGGCACCCTCGAGCCTGCGCACGATCGCGCTCTCACCCATCCTGCTCGCCGGGATCGACCGGCACAAGCGGGAGATCTTTCTCAGCCAGTGGCGCCAGAACCTGCGGCAAAAATAGCGTCGCGCTAGAATTGGGGATCGTAGTTGAAATAGAGCGGGTTGGAGAGCGCGACCATGTTCTGGCTCAGCGCCATTGAATTGGGCACTTCGGGATAGACGGCCTGCGGGCCCTCGACCTCAACCCGGTAATAGGTGCGCACGCCCGGTTCGGGCATGTCGGCAAACTGCACGGACCGGCTTTGGGGATCCATGGTGAAGCTGGCAAATTCGCTGCGGTTCTTGATGACGCGAGCCGTGTAGCTGACGCCGGCAATGCCACCACCGACCATCCGCACCTCGAAGGTGACGGGGGACCCGCCCGGCGTGGCATTATCACCCATCATCATGTCCATCACGCCATCCCCATCAAGATCGGCGTAGAACTCGACCCGCGGATTGTTGGGATTGGCGCTGACCGAAGCCCTGCCCTGCACGAGCGCTTCCAGGATCGCCTGCGTGCTGCGCGAGCTGGCAAATATCCAGGTGGTTGGCGTGCCAACGTAGTTGGCCGTTGCCTCGACGCTGAGCGGCACGGTGTCTTCCGGGCGATCAGGCACGCCGTGATGGGCGTCGCTGCCGCCGCGGGCGCCGAGCATCCGGCCAGAGAGCAGCATGTCGTCCCAGATCCGTACCCCGGGAATATTTCGCGGCCAGACGCTGGAGTTCCAGACCTCGATGGAGTCGGCCAGATCGAAGGAATAGCCGTAATGGTTCTTCGTGCTGGGGTGGTTGGCCGACATGTGGATCCCCAGCGTGCGCTTGAGCGCCAGAAGATCCCAGTCCCTGTCATCGCGATGATCGAACACCCGCTGATGATCGTAAGGCTGGGTGGAGAGAATGTTGATGTGGCCGCGCGCGGGGGTCAATTCGGCGCCGTAGAACAGCAGCACGCTGTCCGAGCCGAATTCGGGGTCGGCCCAGGTGTGCTGGGCCACGGCGCCGCGCACATGCACGTCATGATCGGTGATGGCCAGATAGTCGAACCCCAGGCGCTCGGCAAAGCCAATTATCTTTGCCAGCGGGTTGTTTGAGGAATCCGTGCTGTGGCGCGAGTGCAGATGCCAGTCACCCTTGAGCCAGACACCGTCGGCGTGACCGGTCAAGGGTGGCAGGGTTTGCGGGATGGCCGGCATCAGACGCACTTGTCCAGTACGAGGCGCAGCGTCACGATCTGGAACGGCGCCAGGGCCAGTTCGACCGCGCCATTGGCGATGGCCACAGGCTCGGGTGAGCGCTCCAGGAGGTTGACGATTTCGGCCTGCCGCGTGCCCGGCGGCGGATGCACCACCGCCGTCCCGTTGCGGCCATGGGTTTCCCACAGACGCATGATCACGGCGTCGCCGGCCTCACTTTGCTTGACGGCCTCCAGGGTGACGCCCTGCCCCTCGACGCGAACGAGCGGCACTGCCGGCTGGTTGTCAGTGGCGCGGCCGGGGACGAGGCGGAGCGGCAGATTATAGGCCTCGGCCAGAGCCGGCACATCGGTATCGAGCAGCCCATGATGCACCAGCAGCGCGTATTTGAAGCGGTGCTCGCCCTGGTCGGCCTGTGGCCAGGGATAGGTCGGGGATTTGAGCAGGGTCAGCCGGACAGTGCTGCCGACCACGTCATAGCCGTATTTGCAGTCATTGAGGAATGCGACGCCGAAATCGGGTTCGGACAGGTCCATCCAGCGATGCATTACCGTCTCGAAGCGCGCCTTGTCCCATGACGTGTTGCGGTGCGCAGGCCGACGCACGTGACCGAACTGGATTTCTGCCGTGCTTTCGCGGACCAGCAGATCGAGCGGGAAGGCTGCCTTGATCAGGGTATCCTGCTCATGCCAGTCAATGAAGCAATCGATGTCCAGGCGGGCACTGCCGGCCTCAAGCGCGACGACCTGAACGATCGTCGAGCGCTCATAGCGCCACTCGA
>CAXBKI010000235.1:0-5339 GCA_963975955.1 uncultured Devosia sp. | reverse complement strand
CGCTGATCACCCATCCGCGCACCACAACGCATGCACGGCTCAGCGAGGAGGCGCGTCTCGAAGTGGGCGTCACACCCGGCCTGTTGCGGTTGTCCGTTGGCCTCGAAGCCAGCGACGATTTGATCGCCGATCTGCTGTATGGGTTGGATCAGGTCTAGGTCTTCAACTTGGTTTTGCCCGTGACATCGCATCACCCCCTCCCAGCCGCCACCATCAAGGGGCAAGTGAAAGACCATGTCCCTGGCCCCGATCTCAGTCCACCTCCACCCTTGATCCCTCCCCACAAGGGGGAGGGTGTCGACTGGACCATCGCACAACACACCGCCTCCATAGCCGATTACCCTTCCATGGACGGGGCGGCAGCCTCCGTCGGACAGAGCTGGGTCGGGCCCGGTGGGCGGAGCAACATGTTTCCTGCACTGAGAAAAGCCAGCAAGACCTGGGGCCGCGCCCTGCTCGCGATGGCCCTGTGCCTGCTCGCGGCGCCTGCCATGGCGCAGGCCATGCCCTACCATGCCGATCCGTCGGCGCGCGAAATCCTGCCCGGCTCAACGGCCGTCCCGGCGATCCGTTTTCTGACCACGGCCGATTTCCCGCCCTTCAACTTCCGCGATGCCAGCGGGGACATGATCGGGTTCAACGTCGATCTTGCCAAGGCCATCTGCGAAGAGGTCAACGTCGCCTGCACCATTCAGGCCTGGCCCTGGGAACAGGCGACCGACGCCTTGTCCGACAACCAGGGCGACGCGCTGATCGCCGGTCTGGATATGTCCGAGGCCAATGGGCAGCTGTTTGATTTTTCGGCGACCTACTTTGTCGCCCGCACCGCAGATATCCCGCGCTTTGATCCCGATGGTTTGGCCGGCAAGATCGTCGGCGTGCGGCGTGGCAGTGCCCATGAGGCCTTCATGCAGCGCTATCTGCCCGATGTGAGCCTGCAGCCCTTCGACACCGAACTGGTCGGGCTGGCAGCGTTGAAGGCCAATGACGTTGACCTGTTTTTTGGCGATGGCCTGCGGGCCGCCTTTTGGCTCAACGACAACCTTGATTGCTGCGGCTTTGCTGGCAGCGCCTATTTCCGGCCAGCCCTGTTTGGCGAAGGCCTGTCGATAGCGGTGCCCGCGGGGCAGGATGCCATCCGCCACGCCATCGATTGGGCCCTGGTGCGTCTCAAGGACAATGGCGTCCTCGACGAACTCTATCTGCGCTGGTTCCCGGTGGGCTTCTACTAATCCGGCATGCGCCGGTGGCGGGCGCGGGCACCCACTTCGATGGCTGCCGTGGTCAGCCGGTCCAGGTCGAGCCGGTCCCGCAGCATTTCCAGGAAGCGCAGTTCTTCCTGCTCGAGAAACAGATCGACGGCCGTCACGTCCACGGCCAGGGCATAGGCCGTGTCCTGCAATTTGGCAGGGAGTGCTGCAACGGCATCATCGATGACCTGATCGAGCCCGCCCGGACCATTGAGCTTGTCAGCGCAGGCATTGGCGACAGCGGTTATGCGGGCAGGATCGAAGGTCTCGAACACCGGCAATCGACTGATCAGCCCCTGGATGCGCACCAGTTCCTTTTCAGTCATTTGGCTGTCGGAAGAGGCAGCGACGATCATCAGGTGGATCAGGGCGTCGTGGGCATTGTTGGGCATTGCTCATTCCAGGTCTGGCTTCTGCATGCGATTGCTAGGCGTCTCTGCCAGGCTTGGCAAGCTTGGCGGTACTCGAAATCGTTGACGGCAATGCTCGGGGATGCAACACAACGCCGCACTTCCTAATCTCGAAAGGCCTGCCCTTGTCGCCCGTCCCGTTGCCGCAACTCGATCCTGCGTTTTTTGACGCTGCCCAGACTGCCCGTGCCTGGCCGTTTGAGGAAGCCCGCAAGCTGGTCAAGCGGCTCGAGAAAACCGGCAAGGACGAGGCCGTGTTCGAAACCGGCTATGGTCCTTCGGGCTTGCCCCATATCGGCACCTTTGGCGAAGTGGCCCGCACCACCATGGTGCGCACGGCCTTTCGCCTGCTGACGCGAGACCAAATTCCCACCCGTCTGATCTGCTTTTCCGACGACATGGATGGGATGCGCAAGATCCCCGACAATGTACCGTCGCGCGAAGCCATGGAGCCGCATCTGCAAAAGCCGCTGAGCGCGGTGCCAGATCCATGGACCAATGAATATGCCAGCTTCGGCGATCACAACAACGCCATGCTGCGCCGGTTCCTCGATACCTTCGGCTTCGACTACGAGTTTGCCAGCGCCACCGACTACTACAAGTCCGGCAAGTTCGACACGGTGCTGCGCCTGGCTGCCGAGCGCTATGACGCCATCATGAAGGTCATGCTCCCCTCATTGGGGGCCGAGCGTCAGGCCACCTATAGCCCCTTTCTGCCGATCTCCCCGATCAGCGGGCGCGTGCTCTATGTGCCCATGAAGGAGGTCAACGCCAAGGACGGCACGATCACCTTCGAGGACGAGGATGGCCGCGACACGACGGTCCCGGTCACCGGTGGCCACGTCAAGATGCAGTGGAAGCCCGATTTCGGCATGCGTTGGGCCGCCCTGGGCGTCGACTTCGAGATGTTCGGCAAGGATCACCAGACCAACGCGCCCATCTACGACAAGATCTGCGCCATTCTCGGCGGCAATCCGCCCGAGCACTATGTCTTTGAGCTGTTCCTCGATTCCGAGGGCCAGAAGATCTCCAAGTCCAAGGGCAATGGCCTGACCATCGATGAGTGGCTGACCTATGCCGGCAATGAAAGTCTGGGGCTCTATATGTTCCAGAAGCCCCGCACGGCCAAGCGGCTGCATTTCGACGTCATTCCGCGGGCGGTCGATGAGTACTATAGCTTTATCGAGGGCTACCAGGATCAGGACGTTGCCACGCGCCTGGAAAACCCGGTCTTCCATGTGCACTACGGCGCCGTACCCAATCCAAAGGTGCCGCTGAGCTTTGCCCTGCTGCTCAATCTGGTGGCCACCGCCAATGCCCAGGACACCAAGGTGCTCTGGGGCTTCATCTCGCGCTATCTGCATGGCGCGACCGCGCAAACGCACCCCGAGATCGATCGCCTGGCCGGCTATGCCGTGCGTTACTTCAACGACAAGGTGAAGCCGTTCAAGACCTATCGCGCCGCCACCGAACAGGAGCGGGCCGCGCTGCAAGACCTCCACGACCAGCTCGGCGCCCACGAAGGCTCTGTCGATGCCGCCGAATTGCAGAATCTGGTTTACGAGATCGGCAAGGCCCATCATTTCGAGCCGCTGCGCGACTGGTTCAAGGCCATCTACCAGGTGCTGCTCGGTGACGACCAGGGCCCGCGATTTGGTTCCTTCATTGCCCTGTTCGGCGTTGCCGAGACCCGCCAGTTGATCGCCGACGCACTGGCCGGCAAGATGCTGGCCGATTAGGTCGAGGCGCTGCCAAAACGCGCCAGCAGCTGCTGGGCCGCGACGGGCAATTCATGCTCAATGCGCCGGTAGACCCGGCCATTGGGCGTGCGGCGCAGCAGGTCGAGGTCGCAGAGTTCACGACGGAGCAGGGCGAAGTCCTCATAGTCATGCCAGTCGCGCAGCATCGAGCTGACCTCAGCTTCGCTCATTTGCACATTGGCCGGCAGATAGGACCACACCACCCAGAGGGCCAGCAACTGATCCGCGCGCTTGGCGGGCCAGCGCATCAGGCGCCCGGTGGCGTCAAAGCAGCGCGCGACCTTGTCGATCAGCTTGGGGTCCACTGGCTCCGTCATGCGGGCAACGCCTTGCGGAAATAGACGACGCGCTGGGTCTCTTCGAATCCCAGGGCGGCGTGCATGCGGTGGCTGCCGATATTGTCGATGCCGGCATCGGAGGCGAACTCGCTGCATCCGCGGGCGCGGGCCCATTGCTCGACCGCAGCGACCAGCTGGCGGGCGGTGCCGCTGCGCCGATGGTCGGGCGCGACATAGATACCTTCGAGAAACGCAACGGGGCTGGTCTGGCAGCCATTGACGTAGTCATGCCGGAGCGCAGCCTCCACCAGTCCCACCGCATTGCCATCTGCACTTCGGGCAATGAAATTGGCCAGATCGCTCGGCTCTGCCAGCATCTGGGCAATTTGTTCGGCATGGCCTTTGAGGCCATGGCGCGGCCACAGCGCCTGACGCAGCGCGGCCCAGTCTGCCAGGTCTGAGGCTGTAGCCGCTGCGATGTTCATTGGCTGGCCCAGATGATGCGGGCGATCCACTCGATCTCGGTCAGCTCGAAAATGCGCGGTTCATAGGCGGGGTTGAGCGAAGCCAGCTCGATCTGGCGGCCGGTCTGCCGCGCCAGGATCTTGGCCATCACCTCGCCATCGCGCGTCTTGACCACAACCCTGTCCCCCCGTCTTACCTGTTCGGTGGGTGACACCACGATGCGGTCACCTTCGCGGTAAAGCGGCTCCATGGAGTCGCCATGTACCTCGAGCGCGTAAATCCCGCCTTGTCCGGCCGCGGGCAGGGCGATCTCGTCCCAGCCCTGTCCGGCAGGAAAGCCGGCGCTGTCAAAAAATCCGCCGCTGCCGGCCTGGGCCAGGCCCAGCAGGGGCACAGTCCGGTTGGGCAGGTTCTCGCCGAGCTGCACAAAGGCCCCGGCACCCGACAGGAACGAGTCAAAGCTCTCGCCTGTGGCTTCGAGGACCTTGGAAATGCTCTCGGTCGACGGCCAGCGTTCGCGCCCGTCCTTGTTGACGCGCTTGGACACATTGAACGCGGTGGCATCCAGCCCGGCCAGCTTGGCCAGGGCGGACACGGAATGGCCGTGGCGCCGCGCCAAGGCATCGATTCCGTCCCAAATGGCTCTGTGTGACAGCATGGCGTGAGTCCAAAACAGGAAGCATGTCTTAAATGCGGAATTAAGTCCTAGGTATATTCCGCGCCATTGCCGCTGTAAAGTGCCGCGCGCCGACGCTTGCGGTCGCCTGCGCGCCCCATTAGGTTCGCGCGCATGAGCACCACAGAATTCGTCTACAAGATCGCCACTGAAGCCGCCTATGCTCCTGCCCGCGGCACGCCGTCATTTGCCGGAATGCCCATAGACGCCAGGGACGGCTACATCCATTTCTCCAGCGCCGATCAGCTGGCTGAAACCCTGCGGCTGCATTTCGCCGGCCAGTCCGGACTGGTGCTGCTGGCAGTGCGCACCGCCGATCTGGGGGAGGCCCTGGTTTGGGAAGCGTCACGGGGAGGCGCCCTGTTCCCCCATTTCTATGGCGGTCCGTTGCCGCTTGCCGCCGTCGCCTGGGAAGCGCCGCTCAGCGTGGGCGCTGATGGGTCCTGCCACTTGCCCGAGGCCGTCCGATGATTTTTTCTGCGCTCTCGCCCCTGTTGCGC
>CAXBKI010000234.1:0-5352 GCA_963975955.1 uncultured Devosia sp. | reverse complement strand
GCTATTGAGAACAGCGCAATTGCGGTTGACAGCGTGGGGAACGTGTCTATGTTCCGCCGCGACGCCCACAGCGTCAATCTTGGTGCGTGCCGGTAGCTCAGTGGTAGAGCATTCGACTTTTAATCGAATGGTCGAGGGTTCGACCCCCTCCCGGCATACCAAGCTTTCTTCCTTCATCTGATCGGGCCCCTGCAGTGTCACAGGATACCATCGATCTGCTCAAGGTTCTCGCGGCGACGCTGGTTACCTTTGCCGCCAGTACGCTGGTGATGCTCTATGTCATCTATCTGCTGGCCCAGTACGGCGCCGATCTGCCCATGATCGGTTCCCTGCCGCTGACAGCGCCCCCCGAAATGGTGCCGCTGCTCGCGCGCACCCAGATCCTGCCCACGCTGGCCGCGGTCCATGTGACCGCCACCGGGCTGGCGCTGCTGCTGACCGCCCACACCATCGACATGGCGCTGCTGATCACCTCCAAGGCCGTTACGGTCGTGATAACGGCGCTGCTCGGCTTCGTGGTGGGGCACATGATCTATCTGCAGTTGACCGAGGGCGCCTCGATCAATCTGGCGCCGCTCAACCCCGTGTTCGTGGCCCTTGTCGGTTTTCTGCTGCTGTCGTCATTCCTGAGCGTGCCCAATCTGCGCCAGCTGGGCAATATGCGCTATCTGGCCGGCATCGGCATGGTGCTGCTCGGGCCGCTGCTGCTGATCTGGCTTTAGCGACTCCGAACAACCGGTTGGCCGCACAACCTCACGCAACGAATCAGTTGGCGAGGGTGATCACGATAGCGCCGCGCGGCGTGGCCACCACGGTATGCTCATACTGCACGCACGGCGCTGACGGCCGGCTGATCAGTGTCCATTCATCGTCGTCCGCCTTCTGGTCGGCCATGCGGCCACCCAGCGACAGAAAGGGCTCGATGGTGAAAACCAGCCCGTCATGCATGCGGCGGCGGTCCGAACGGTCGGGCCAGGTGGCGATTTCGCCCGGCTCGTCATGCAGGCTGTCGCCCACGCCATGGCTGGCCAGGTTGCGGATCAGCGTATAGCCACCCTTTTTGGCGAACTTGCCGATGGCCTCGCCAATGTCGGACAGCGGCGCACCGGATTTGACGGCCCTGATGCCTGCCCACATCGCCTTCTTCCCGTCCCGGCACAGCGCGGTCAGCTTGGTGTTTTCCGGCGGGATGATGAAGGACGCGCCGGTATCGGCAAACACCCCGTCCTTGACCGCCGATACGTCGATATTGACCAGGTCGCCCTCACGCAGCACACGATCGCCCGGAATGCCGTGCGCGATCTCTTCATTGACCGAAATGCAGGTGGCCCCGGGGAAGTCATAGGTCACCACGGGCGCCGATTGCGCCCCATGCTCGGCCAGCAGTCTGGCGCCGATCTCGTCGAGTTCCTGCGTTGTCATCCCCGGCCGCATGGCCGTGGCCATGGCGTCGCGGGTCAGGGCGCAGATGCGGCCGATGGCCTTGAGCTTTTCGAGCTGTTCTTCAGTCGTAATGGTCATGACTGCTTTTCGTGCGACATTGCCTGCAGGTCAACCATCAGTTGATGGATTTCGTTATCCCCGATGACACCAATTTGGCGAAGCCAGTACCACATCACCACGCGATGGATCAGTGTATAAAGCCAAATGGCGCGCTCCGGGTCGGGGTGGTTGATCGGTCCATAGCCCTTGAGAATTGCGGCGCTCGAGCCAGGGGCCTCGTGCTCGCAGCAGAACAATGCCTTGGCGAGGTCAAAACAGGCGTCGGCCGCGCGGGCATTGCCGAAATCCAGCAGGCCGGTGAGTCCAAGGTGACCAGCGGCGTTGCGCTCTGCCAATACGTTTTGAGGCTGAAAGTCGTCGTGCGCAAAGACTGGCCCGCTGGTGTGGGCGGCAAGGTCCAGGTTTCTACGCACGATCTGGTCCAACCGGTCGGCAACATCTGGCTTGGCACCGAAATATCGGAAGCGTTCGAGGACGACGGCCCATAGTTTGACGATGTAGTCGCTGTGAGAGGCGATGGGGTCGACGATGCCATCAGTGTTGAAGGCGCCAAAGGCTGGCAGGCGCACCTCATGGAGTTGGCGCAACAGAGCGCCCATCTGGCGATAGAGCTCAGACACATCTGGCGCATCCCTGAAAAGGGCCACCCGCACGCCAGGCAAATAGTTGGTGACGGCATAGCGAAATGGCAGCCTGCTGAGGCTTTCATCGCGGGCCAGAACGTGCGTTATCGGTACGCCAGGCTTGGCCAGGAGGGCCGCAGCGAAAGCTTCCCTGCCTGAGCTGTCACCGCGAACCTCGTTGTAGATCTTGAGGACAAGGTCCTCGGATTGCAGTCGAGAGACCCTGTAGGAGATCGAGCTGCCGCCCTCCAGCAGAGTCAGTTCGCCGGGCTCGCCCAGTCCAAGTTCAGCGAAGGCCCGCGCCAGGCTACTGCGGTCAATAACCGGCGCGGATCCGGACACGTCTCAGGCTTTGTTGGCTTGGTAATAGACCAGCAGGCCTTGGGTCGAGCTGTCGTGCCCTTCGCCGGACTGCTTGCCCTCGACCTTGGGCAGCAGCGCCTTGGCCAGCTGCTTGCCCAGCTCCACGCCCCACTGATCATAGGAATTGACGTTCCAAATCACGCCCTGGGTGAACACCTTGTGCTCGTAGAGCGCGACCAGCGAACCCAGGATTTCCGGGGTCAGCTGCTCATAGAACAGCGTATTGGACGGACGGTTGCCGGGGAACACCTTGTGCGGCGTCAGTTCCTTGATCTGGGCCTTGCCCATGCCCTGCGCCTTGAGTTCGGCGACCACTTCCTCTGCCGTCTTGCCCAGCATCAGCGCTTCGGACTGCGCCAGCACATTGGCCACCAGCTTGTCGTGATGCGGCGGCAGGTTTTCATGTGGCCTAGCGGCGATCAGGAAGTCGCAGGGAATGACGTCGGTGCCTTGGTGGATCAGCTGGTAGAAGGCGTGCTGGCCATTGGTGCCGGGCTCGCCCCAGACGATCGGGCCGGTCGACCAGCCGACCGGCTTGCCGGCCAGGGTCACCGACTTGCCATTGGATTCCATGTCCTGCTGCTGCAGATAGGCCGGAAAGCGGCTCATGCGCTGGTCATAGGGCAGAACGGCGTGGGTCGAGAAGCCCCACACATTGCGGTACCAGACGCCCAGCAGTCCCATGATGACGGGCAGGTTTTCCTCCAGCGGTGCGCTCAGGAAGTGGCGGTCCATCGCATCGGCGCCCTTGAGGAACTTGGCGAAATTGTCATAGCCGACGGCCAGGGCGATCGGCAGGCCGATGGCCGACCATACCGAATAGCGTCCGCCCACCCAGTCCCAGAAACCAAAGATGCGGTCTTCGCGGATGCCGAATTTGGCGCAGGCCGGAATATTGGTCGAGACGGCGGCAAAGTGGTTCGGCACCGCCTCTTCACCCAGCGTATCGGCGATCCAGTCGCGGGCCGAGCCGGCATTGGTCATGGTCTCGTCGGTGGTGAAGGTCTTGGAGGCGACGATGAACAGCGTCGTCTTGGGATCGAGGTGCTTGAGCACATCGTGGATATGGGCGCCATCGACATTGGAGACGTAGTGGGCGCGCAGGTCGGGCCGCGTATAGGGCTCGAGCGCCAGGGTCACCATGGCCGGGCCAAGGTCGGAACCGCCGATGCCGATATTGACGATGTCGGTGAACTGGGCGCCGCCGTGACCACGGATTGTCCCGTTGCGGACGTCATTGGTGTAGCTCTCGATGGCGGCCAGCACGGCGCGGATGTCGGGCATGACATCCTTGCCGTCGACCGGCACGGGCTTGTCGCCCTGGTAGCGCAGCGCCATGTGCATGACGGCGCGATCCTCGGTGATGTTGATGTGCACGCCTTCGCACATCTGGTCACGCCGCTCCTCGACCCCGGCGGCGCGCGCCAGGTCGAACAGCGCGGCCATGGTATCTTCGTCGATGCGGTTCTTGGAATAGTCGAGCAGGATGTCGGCGCCCGTCGCAGAATAGCGCTTGAAGCGGTTCGGATCGACGGCGAACTGCACGCGCATGGGCTGGTCTTCGAGCCGCTTGCGGTGCTTGCTCAGGTTCGAGAAACTCGCCTTGCGTCCAGCTTTAGCCATGTCGAGAACCCTTTCAGGAGATCAGAGAACCGGCAGGTCGCCGGCGGCCCATGCCGCACGGGTCTCTGCCGCAAAATCGGTAAACCGGCCGCCTTCGATCGCGCCGCGGCAGCCCTGCACCAGCTCTTGATAATAGGCCAGGTTCATCTGGGAAAGGATCATCGCACCCAAAATCTCTTCTGTCTTAACAAGGTGATGCAGATAGGCGCGGCTCCAGCGGCGGCAATTGGGGTTGGGCGAGGCCTCGTCGATGGGGCGGTGATCATCCCTATGCCGGGCGTTTTTCAGATTGATGACGCCGAAGCGGCTATAGACATGGCCGTGTCGGCCGGCGCGGGTCGGGTGCACGCAGTCGAACATGTCGATACCCCGGCCAATGGCGCCCAGAATGTCGTCGGGCTTGCCCACGCCCATCAGATAGCGCGGCCGGTCGGTCGGCAGTTCGGGGGTGATGTCTTCGAGCACGCGGAACATCACGTCCTGCGGTTCGCCGACGGCCAGGCCTCCCACGGCATAGCCGTCAAAACCGATCGATTTCAGCCCCTGCGCCGAGCGCAGGCGCAGATCGGCATTGTCGCCGCCCTGCACGATGCCGAACAGCGCGCGGTTCTGCTGGTTGTTGAAGGCGGTCTTGGAGCGTTCGGCCCAGCGCAGCGAGAGCTGCATGGCGCGCTCCATCTCCTTGAGCTCGGCCGGCAGCTTGATGCATTCGTCGAGCTGCATGATGATGTCGCTGTCGAGCAGGGTCTGGATCTGAACCGAGCGTTCCGGCGTCAGCTCGTGGCTCGAGCCGTCGATATGCGACTTGAAGGTCACGCCATGCTCGGTCAGCTTGCGCAGCTGGGCCAGCGACATCACCTGAAAGCCGCCGCTGTCGGTGAGGATCGGCCGCTGCCAATCCATGAAATCATGCAGCCCGCCCTGTTTGGCGACGCGCTCGGCGCCGGGGCGCAGCATCAGGTGATAGGTATTGCCCAGCAGGATATCGGCGCCGGTCTCGCGCACCTGCTCGGGATACATGGCCTTGACCGTGCCGGCCGTGCCCACGGGCATGAAGGCAGGGGTCTGGATATCGCCGCGCGGCGTGTCGATGCGGCCGCGCCGCGCCATGCCATCGGTGTGCGAAAGGGTGAAGGTGACTTGTTTGCTGGTCGTGCTCATGGCGCGGGTTCTATCGGGTTGGCGGCAGGCGCACAACTGGGGGCGGTGTGTGGAAGCACGTGGTGTTCGGGATCGCGAA
>CAXBKI010000233.1:0-5360 GCA_963975955.1 uncultured Devosia sp. | reverse complement strand
CCGAACCCCAGCCGGCAGATCCTGCGACGAGCCAGTCCGATCTGGAAGCGGTGGAGGCTTCCATTTCGCTGAGCCAGCAGCGCATGGATGAACTCAAGGCAGAGATCGCCGCCATGGAAGGTGATCGAACCAAGCAGAACGCGGCATTGATTGCCGCCGCTCAGCGGGTCAAGCTCGCTGAAATCGAAGTGGCCGATGTCGAGGGACGACTTTCCGACCTCATCGTGTCCGAACTCGACGTCCGTGGTCGGCTCGACGGCTCCAATGCCGAGATTGCCAATGTCCTGGCCGCTCTTGAGCGCATTTCACTCAATCCGCCGCCGGCGCTGATTGTCGACCCCGATGACGCACTGGGCTCGGCGCGCAGCGCCCTGCTGATCGCCGCCATCGTTCCCCAGTTGCGTGCCAAAGCCGATTCGGTCACCGCCGATCTGAACAAGCTCACCGCCATCAAGACCGCGGCCTTGGCCGAAGAGGCAACACTGCGGGCCAACCATGCGGTGCTCGAAGAAGAACAATTGCGCATCGCCACGCTGATTGCCGCGCGCAAGCAGGGAATTGGCGTGCGCACCGCCGAACTGGAAGCCGAGGAGCAGCAGGCAATCGCCCTGGCGGCGCGGGCGACCTCGCTCAAGGAACTGGTCGACAGCCTGTCGTCGCAGGTCAGCTCGGTATCGAACGCAGCGGCAGCGGCCGACGCGGCGGTTGACCCCGATCTGCCCGTGATGTCGGCGCAGGACATCCAGCTCGCCTTCGCCGACAGCGCCCGCACCGAGCCCGCTGTGCCCTTTGGTGTCGCCAAAGGCTATCTGACAATGCCCGCCAATGGCGTGAACGTGCTCGACTATGGCGCCCGCGACGGCTTTGGTGGCATCAGCCACGGCATCTCACTGATTACCCGCGCCGAGGCACAGGTCGTCGCTCCGGCTGATGGCTGGGTGCTCTACAAGGGCCCCTACCTCAATTATGGCCAAATCATCATTCTCAATACGGGCCAAAGCTACACCGCCCTTCTGGCTGGACTGGAATCCGTGACCGTCGACATTGGTCAGTTTGTGCAAATGGGCATGCCCCTGGGTACAATGGGTTCACGCACAATTGGGCGCACGGTAACCACCAGTGCTGGCGCTGCCCAGCCGACCCTCTATATTGAACTTCGACAGAACAACGAGCCCCTCGATCCCACCGGATGGTGGGCGACCCCGACACAGAGTGGATAGAACCCTCATGCGCCTTTCCTCCCTTCGCGCTGCAGTCCTCGCCGTGGCGCTGCTGACTCCAGTTAGCCCTCTGCTTGCCCAGGAGGCCCCTGCGCCGGTTGACCCTGTTCCAGGCGCCGAGCAGACCGATCCCAATGCTGACGCTGCCCCGCCCACACCCCGTGATCCGCTCAAGATCTACGCCGATCTCAATCTTTTCGGCGAAATCTTTGATCGCATTCGCGCCGAATATGTCGATCCGCCGGACGAGCAGGAGCTTATCCGCGCCGCGATCCAGGGCATGCTGACATCCCTGGATCCGCATTCGGGCTATCTGCCGCCCGCCGACTATGACGACATGGGCGTCAATATGTCCGGCGAATTCGGCGGTCTCGGCATCGAAGTCACCATGGAAGAGGGCGTCATCAAGGTGATTTCCCCCATCGATGACACGCCTGCCGCCAAGGCCGGCATCCTGGCCAACGATCTGATCATCGAGCTCGATGGCGTGCAGGTCCAGGGCCTTACGCTGGACCAGGCCGTCGAGAAGATGCGTGGCCCGATCGGCACCGACATCAAGGTCACCGTGATGCGGGAAGGGGTCGAAAAGCCGCTCGATTTCGATCTGACCCGCGCCACGATCGCCATGCGCGCCGTACGCTATTCCCTGGAAGGGGAAGGCGGGGACGTCGCTGTGATTCGTCTGGCCCGCTTCTCCGAGCAAGCCTTTGTCGGCATCGAAAAGGCCATCAAGGACATTTACGCCGATCGTGATGGCGTAGCCCCCAAGGGCATCATTCTTGATCTGCGCAACAACCCCGGCGGACTGGTCGATCAGTCCGTCTATGTGGCCGACGCTTTCCTCAAGCAGGGCGCTGTCGTGCTGACACGTGGCCGGCTTCCCGAAGAAAGCGCGCGCTATGATGCGCAGCCCGACGCTCTTGATGCCCAACTTGCCGACATCCCACTGGTCGTCCTGATCAATGGCGGTTCGGCATCGGCTTCCGAGATCGTCGCCGGCGCCCTGCAGGACCACAAGCGCGCCACGGTGGTGGGCACCCGCTCGTTCGGCAAGGGCTCGGTCCAGTCCATCATCTCGCTGGGTCCCGATGGCGCGATGCGCTTGACCACGGCGCGTTACTACACGCCCAACAACCGCTCGATCCAGGCCGTGGGCATCACGCCCGACATCGAAGTCTTCCAGAACGTCCCGGCCGAATTCCAGGGCCGCGATGAAATCATCGGTGAGGCCGGTCTCGCCGGGCACATCAAGATTGAAGGTCAGGAAGAAACCACGGTCGGCTCGTCGGTCTATGTGCCGGCCGACAATGCCGACGATACCCAGTTGCAATATGCCATCCGCCTGATTGATGGCGAGGAAGCCAACGACGCCTTCCCGCCCAAGGCAGAGTAGCTTTCTGGTGTGTTATGAAATTGCTGGGGCGAGGCGGCTGATTCGCTGCCTCGCCCCAGCTGTTTTCGGGACCTTGTTCAATGACCGATGACCTGACCACGCCGCTCACCGGTGCCAAGGGCAAGACTAAAGCGCGCCGGAGCCTGCCGATCGCGCGCATCCTGTTCGGTCTGCTCGCGCTGATCGCGATGGCTTTCGCTGCCCGCATCTTGATGGTCGACGATCCCGAAGGCGGTCGACCCAGCCAGGAAGTGGCTATCACCTCGACCCGCAACGCCAACTCGGTCGCCAATACGGTTGCCGAAGGGCCGGTGACCATTACCGCTGATCCGCAGCAATTTCCGGCCGGCGCGGCAATGACCGGCGTCACCACGGGCGCCGGTGGTCCCAGCTCGGTGAACGGGCTGCCTGATATTTTTGGCGCCTTGCCCGATCTGAGCGAGGAGACTGCCGCTGGCCCGATTCCGCGCATTTCGGCAACCGGCCTGACCCCGTTCGCCGCCTATGCCCACCCCGCCGGTGATGCGGTTGCCAGCGGTAAGCCGATGATCGCCATTGTGGTGACCGGCCTGGGAATCAACGAGCAGGGCTCGCTCAACGCCATCGATGCCTTGCCAAGCGCAAGGACCCTGGCCTTTGCGCCCTATGGCAAGGCCCTGTCGACGACCGTGGCAGCAGCACGGACGGCCGGTCATGAGGTACTGCTCGAGGTGCCGCTGGAACCCTTTGATTACCCCCAGAACGATCCCGGGCCGCAGACGCTGCTGACCGGCGATGCCACGCGCGCCAATCTGGACAAGCTGTTCTGGCTGATGTCCCGCTTTGGCGGCTATATCGGCCTGATCAACAATATGGGTGCCCGCTTCACCGCATCGGCGGCTGACTTTTCGCCCATGATGGAGGAGCTGGGTGCCCGGGGCCTGGGGTATCTCGATGATGGCTCATCCAATCGCTCGCTGGCCCCCCAGCTGGCCCAGGGTAACAATGTCCCCTATTCGCGCGCCGATCTGATGATCGATGCCAACCCCTCGCGCGCATCCATTCTTGCAGCGCTTGCCAGCCTTGAGGCCACAGCGTTGGAGAAAGGGGCTGCAATTGGTATTGTCAGCGCGCTGCCCATTTCGATCACCTCGATTGCCGACTGGTCGCGCGACCTTGAAGCCAAGGGCATTGTGCTGGTGCCAGCCAGCGTTTTGATGAAATAGAGCTCACCGATGACCACAAGTCGCCCCGACCGCCAATCCCTGCCCTATCGTGACTGCGTGGGCGTTGTGATCTTCAACCAGCAAGGCAATGTCTTTATCGGTCGACGGATCGCCGATCACGGATCGGAAGACCAGTCCGAGGTTGAGGCGCCCTGGCAGATGCCACAGGGAGGCATCGACAAGGGGGAGGATCCGCTGCGGGCTGCACTGCGCGAACTGCATGAGGAAACCAATATAACCTCGGTCAGCCTGTTGGCCGAGGCGCCCGAGTGGATCCACTACGATCTGCCCGACGAAGCGCTCGGAATAGCACTCAAGGGCCAGTTTCGCGGTCAGCGCCAGCGCTGGTTCGCCTTTGCCTTTACCGGCAAGGACAGCGAGATCGACGTCCAGACCCCCGGCGCTGGCAAGTTCACTGCCGAGTTCGACGCCTGGCGCTGGGAGAAACTGACCCGAACACCGTCATTGATCGTGCCGTTCAAGAAGGATGCCTATGAGCGGGTCGTTGCCGCCTTTGCAGACATCCCGCAACGCTTTACCCACACCTGAGCCATGAAGACTATTGGCCTGATTGGTGGCATGAGCTGGGAGTCCACGGCGCATTATTACCGCGTGATGAACCAGGAGACCGCCCGTCTGCTTGGCGGGCTGCACTCGGCGCCCTTAATCGTTCATTCGGTGGATTTTGCGCCCGTCGCGCAGATGCAGGCTGATGGCGACTGGGCCGGGGCTGGCGAGCAGTTGGCCGCCGTCGCCAGCGGACTGCAGACCGCCGGTGCCCAGATCATCGGCCTTGCCACCAACACGATGCATATTGTCGCCGAAACCATTACCCGCGACCTGAGCGTGCCATTTGTCCACATCGCTGACCCCACCAGCGACGCGCTGCTTGCCGATGGCTTCAGCACCGTCGGCCTTTTGGGCACACGGTTCACCATGGAAATGGGTTTCTACCGTGATCGTCTGGCGGCACGGGGCTTGACCGCCCTCATCCCTGAAGTCGATCGCACCAATCTTAATGGCATCATCTACGATGAATTATGCCGCGGCATCGTGCGCGAGCAGTCCCGGCGCGTTTATGTAAGCGCCATCGAGCGCCTCGCTGCCCGGGGGGCGGAAGCCGTCATCCTGGGCTGTACGGAAATCACCATGCTGATCGACGATGATGTCAGCCCGATTCCGGTTTACGACACCACCGATCTGCACGCCAAGGCGCTGATTTCAGCCGCTCTGAGCTAAGCCACGCCGTGCACGGCCAATTGGCTGCTGGTCGCGCCGCGGCCGGCGCGGCCCCGCGCTAGAACTCGTTCCAGTCCTCGGAGACCGCGGCATTGCCATGGCTGATATAGGACTTGGCAGCACGCTTGACCTTGTCCTGCAATGCCCGGATGCCACCCCGGGGCATTTCTGCCAGGGGAGCCTGCGCACTGGCCGGACGATCACGTTCTTCCAGAACAAATATCTCCACGATCCGGTCGAGCTCGGAGGCCTGGCTTTCGGTCTGCTCGATGGCCGCATTGATCTCCTCGACCAGCGCCGCAT
>CAXBKI010000232.1:0-5401 GCA_963975955.1 uncultured Devosia sp. | reverse complement strand
TGGGGTCGCTGCCCTTGCCGGCCCGGGCCAGCGCCTCGATATCGGCCCAGCCCATCGCGCTGGTATACACACTGCCCCTCAGCTTCTGCCCGAAGGCGGCAACTGCCGCGGCAAAGCGCATGTCCCCACTTACCTCGGCAATATCGCCATATACCAGTTCTGGCGTCACCGGCGCCTCGATCAGCTGGCTGACCTGGCTGTCGGGCAGCTTGTAGCGCATTTTGAGGAACGCGATCTCGTCGCCCGCTGCCGCTGCCGGCGCGGTCTGCGGCCCGTAGCGCAGGGGCGCGACGCGTTCCCCGCCCGAACCGGCCGGCGTGATTTCGTAGAGCGCCGTCACCGTCGTGCCCGCCCCCACATCGCCGGCATCGACCGCGTCATTGCTGAAGTCCTCGCGGTTGAGCATGCGCGTTTCATAGCCGATCAACCGGTATTCGCTGACCAGCGCCGGGTTGAACTCGATCTGGATCTTGACGTCCTTGGCGATCATGTCGAGCGTGCCGCCCATTTCCTCCACCAGCACTTTGCGGGCCTCGGCGAAATTGGCGATGTAGCTGGCATTGCCATTGCCGTTCTGGGCCAGCGCCTGCATCGTGGCATCGTCCAGATTGCCGCGCCCGAAGCCCAGCACCGACAGCGTTATGCCACCCTCGCGCCTGGCCCTGATGAAGTCCTCGAGCAGCGCGGGGTCATCGATGCCGATGTTGAAATCGCCATCCGTGGCCAGGATCACCCGATTGGTGCCGCCCGCGACTTTGGCCTGTTCGGCAAGCTGATAGGCCAGGGTAATGCCTTCGGCGCCCGCCGTCCCGCCCCCGGCAGCCAGCTGATCGAGCGCGGTCAGGATGCGCGCCTTGTGGTTGGCCGCGGTGGGTTCGAGCACCACCCCGGCCGATCCCGCATAGGCCACGATCGATACCGTGTCATTGTCCGATAGCTGGTCGATCAGCAGGCCGAAGGCGCGCTTGAGCAGCGGCAGCTTGTCCGGCTCATCCATCGAGCCGGAGGTGTCGATAAGGAACACCAGATTGCTCGGCCGGTCGGCACCGGCCGGCGGCACATAGCCCTTGATGCCGATCTGCAGCAGCTGCGTATCGGCGTTCCATGGCGTGGGGAACACCGCCATGGTCGGCTTGAACGGCACGGCGGCGCTTTCTGCGGCGGGGTAGTCATAGGGGAAGTAGTTGACCATCTCCTCGATGCGCACCGCGTCGGCCGGCGGCAGGTAGCCGTCCTCGAGCGCCCGCCTGACATAGACATAGCTGGCCGTGTCCACGTCGATCGAGAATGTCGAAACCGGCGCCTCGGCCGTCACCTTGAGGCGCTGTTCCTCAAAGTGCGAAAAACTGTCGCCCGCCATCTCTGCGGCAGGCGCTGTGGCCAGCGATCCCCCCAGCAGGTCCGGTGCGGCCACCTTGGTGCTGTTGGCCATGCTGCCGGCCCGGGCGCGCCCGGCCGAACTGCCGGCCGTATCTGAAAGCGGGGCCGGCGTGATGGGCAGCAGCTGGGGCGCCAGCAAGGGCGCCTGCTCGGGCTGGGATTGCGGCAGCGGCCTTGCCGCGGCCTCCGATTGTGCCACCGCCGCCTCTGCCGCGCCGGTGGCAGGCGCCGCCGACACAGGATCGGCCTGTTCCGCCGCGCGCTCGGCCGGCGTCATCGAGGTGGAGGAATACAGCTGGTAGCCGAGCGGCAGTACCAGCAGGGCGATGGCGGCGGTGCCGATGGGGAGACGCAGGTCCATGATCGAAATCCCTTTCAAGGAAGTGATGATGGTCCTCAGACGCGCGCCCCAGCCCGATCCTTTGGCCGGCGTGGCCGATTTTTGCTGCTGCGCGGCAAACGCCGCCTGGCTGGCGTCGATCGCGCGCTGCCGTGCCGCGGCGCTGGGCGGTGGCGGCTCGGCGCCACGCAGCCGGGCAAGGATATCCTGGTTCTTGTCGTCACTCATAGCAGCCCCCTCAGGGTCTTGCGGGCCTGATGGACATGGAAGGACACGGTTGCCTCCCTGATGCCCATGATCTCTGCCGCCGCCGCGTGGCTCAATTCTTCGGCATATACCAGCAGCACGGCGTCGCGCTGCTGCTCGGGCAGGCCCCGCACGGCAGCCCAGAGCTGGCGGCCCGCCATGGCGTCCTCCTGTTCGGCAGGCTGCTGGTCCGGCACCAGTTCAGCATAGGCATCGGCATGCCGTCCCCGGCGCTTGCCGGCCCGCTGCATGTCGCGCACCATGTTCAGCGTGATGCGATAGACCCAGCTGGAAAAGGCCGACCGCCCGTCGAACTGCGCGATCACGCCGGCCAGCCTGACGCAGACATCCTGGGCCACGTCCTCGGCATCGCTGCGATTGCCGCACCATCGCCACGCCGTCCGGTAGATCCGGTCGTAATGGTCGGCAATCAGGGCGCCGAAGGCCTCCGCATCGCCATTCTGCGCCCGCACGATCAGCGCCCGCGTGATCGCCTCGCGGTCCGCCATCGGCACTGCGGCAGTCAGTCCCATCACGATGCCATGCACTCGCCAAGCCTTACCTGTAAGCCTATTGTAGTGCTAAGACGCCGCTGCGTGAGCCATCCTTTGGCTCATGCGCGATTATTTTGTGCAGGAGCGCGACCATGCCGGAAGAAAAGCTCAGCCCCTTTGCCCTGACCAAGGGGCGCATCGTCTTGCTGGTGCTGGGCGCCGTACTGGTGCTGATCGCCATCTCCACGGCCATGGGCGGCATGAGCTCCTATCAGCAGCTCAAGGAAGCCTCCGTCGCCGCCCAGGCCGGCGCCACCGAGACGCCAGCCCGATAGTCCGGTCTATGCCGCGGCAAATACCTGCGGCACCGCCTCGGCGATGAAGCCGCCACCCCAGACTTCGGACGTGGCGCTGTCATCGGCGTAGAACACGCAGGCCTGTCCCGGCGACACCCCGTATTCGCCGCTCACCAGCGTCACGAACACCTCGCCATCCCGGCTCTGCACCACTGCCGACTGCGGCCCGGTGGTCGACCTGATCTTGACCTCGACCGGGGCGCCATTGCCGGCGCTGAGCTCGGCCAGCGGCGTGCCGCCCAGCCAGTTCACGTCGCGCAACCGCACGGTATGGGTCTTGAGCGCCTCGCGCGGCCCCACGATGACGCGCCGCGTCTTGTGCTCGAGCTTGATCACATAGAGCGGCTCAGCCGCGGCAATGCCGAGCCCCTTGCGCTGGCCGATCGTGTAGTTGACGATGCCCGCATGGCTGCCCAGCACCCGGCCATCCAGATGCACGATCTCCCCTTCGGCCACCGCTTCGGGATGCATCCTGCGGATGATATCGGCATATTTGCCCTGCGGCACGAAGCAGATGTCCTGGCTGTCGTGCTTTTCGGCGATTTCCAGCCCCATCTCGCGCGCCAGTTCGCGCACTTCCGCCTTGCTCATGCAGCCCAGCGGAAAGCGCAGGTAATCGAGCTGCTCCTGCGTCGTGGCAAACAGGAAATAGGTCTGGTCGCGCTCGCCATCGACGGGGCGGAACAGCTGGCGCCGTCCATCCTCGCCCAGCCGGGATTGTACATAGTGGCCCGTTGCCAGCAGGTCGGCGCCCAGATCCTTGGCCACCGTCATCAGGTCGACGAACTTGACCGACTGGTTGCAGGCAATGCACGGCACCGGTGTCTCACCCTGCTGATAGGCATTGGCAAACGGGGCGATCACGCTCTGCTTGAAGCGCTCTTCATAATCGAGCACGTAATGGGGAATGCCCAGGGTGGCGGCAACCCGGCGCGCATCATGGATGTCCTGCCCGGCGCAGCAGGCGCCCTTGCGGTGGGTGGCTTCGCCATGGTCGTAAAGCTGCAGCGTCACGCCGACAACGTCATAGCCCTGCCGGGCCAGCAGGCCCGCCACGACCGAGGAATCCACGCCACCCGACATCGCGACGACAACGCGCGTGTCCTGGGGGCGCTTGGCAATATCAAGCGAGTTCATGTTTGTCCTGCATCCGGTTGGGTTCAAGGGCCAGCGGACCAATTTTGGTGATCGCTAGATACAGCGTTCCCCCCGCGCCCGCAACATTTGCCCGGCAACAATTGCCCCACCGCCGTATTTGGCCTGGCCCACCCGCCGCCGGCGCCGCCGCTAAACTGCTGACATCGGGCAAAATTCTGGCACAATCGCGACTTGGCAAGGCGCTTGCATTGAACCGGTTGGATTAGTCTCATTTTTGCGAGCCCTCATCGTGGCATCTCATCTGACCATAACCGCCAAGCCCGCCATGGGCGCGTCGACCACCAAGGGCTTTAACGCCCAGGCCGGGTCCGATGCCGATAGTGGCGCGCCTGGAACGTTTGCGGCCATGCTGGGGGAGAGCCAGCCGGCCTCGGACGTCAAGGACCCGGCCAGGTCCAAGCTCGAAATGGCTCTCGACAAGCTGGCAGCGCTGGCCCTTGGCACCGGCGAGGGCGATCAGCCCGCCCCCGAGGCGGAGGATCCCGAAGCAGTGGCGGCTGTCATCGATGCCGCCCAGCCCATCAGGACGACCGAGGAAGCCAAGGCCATGCTGACCGATCTGGTCAAGGGTCTGGCCACCCTCAAGCAGGCGCTCGACGCCGGCGAACCCGTCGATCCCGAGACGCTTGAGCGCGTCAACAAGGCGCTTGAGGGTCTGGCGGCCACGTTCAACATTGATCTGTCCGCCCAGCCCTCCCTCAAGGATCTGACCGCACTGGTCACGGCGGCAACGCCCGCACAGGACGATGGCACGGCCCAGCTGACCGCCGCCCTGGCGCCGCTGGCCCAGTCCCTGCTGGCGGGCGAAGCCGGTCCCTCGGCCAGCGCCGAGCTGTCGGCGGCCGTCAAGGCGGTTGGCGAGAAGCTGGTTACCCTGCTGCAATCGCTCAACAGCGACGAGGTCAGCCCCGACCAGAAGGCCGCCCTGGGCCTCAAGCTCGAAACCGGCTTTGAGGGCGATCTCAAGGACGCCATTGCCAGGCTCGTGGCGCCCACGCCCAAGCTCGATACCGGTGCCAACGCGCCGGTCCTGGCCACCGCCACCCTCAAATTGACCGAGCCATCCCTGACCGGCAAGGCCGATCCGACTGCGGCTGCCGCGGCCACGCCCGCCCCTGCTGTCAGCACGGACAGTGCCAAACCCGCTGCGGCGACGTCTGACAGCGACAGCGGCGATGCCGGCAAGAACAGCAGTGCCGGCGATACGCCGGTCAAGCTCGCCCCGGTCAGCGGCACCCCTGACAAGGCCGATGACAAGCCGGCCGACAACGCCAAGCGCGACGACAAGCCCATCGTGGCCGCGCCGACCGCTGCCAGCGACACCCGCACGGACGCCCAGGCCGCGACCGCAGCCCCCCAGGTTGCCCGCGTCGACGCGGTTGCGCCCCGCGTCATTCAGGCCGGCTACCAGACCAGCCAGCAGCAGC
>CAXBKI010000231.1:0-5415 GCA_963975955.1 uncultured Devosia sp. | reverse complement strand
CGAAGCCGGAGCGGCACCGAGCCTGAAGACGGCGCAGGGTACCCTCGTGCCGTTGCCCCAGGGCCTGAACGATCTGTCGGTCGGGCAGGAGGTGGTGTTTGGCATCCGTCCCCAGCATCTCGAAATCGGGCAGGGTGGCCTGAATGCCGAAGTCGTCGTTGTCGAGCCCACGGGGTCGGAGACCCAGGTCAGTGCGCGCATGGAAGGGCATCCCATAACGGTTCTGTTTCGCGATCGGGTTGATCTGGTCCCCGGCCAGACGATCAACCTGCGGCCTGACATGGTGCGCGCGCATGTCTTTGACGCTGGCACCGGGCGGCGTATTTCCTGATGGCGCCCCTGATCGTTGCGCACCAGTTCGCGCCCCAGGAGGCGCGTCGCGTGGCCGCCTCTCTCGGGGACGAGGTGCACTTGCAGGCGCTCGAAGGCGAGCGGGCATGGATGGCTCCGGCCAGCGCGCGGGTTCTGCTGACCGATCAGGGCGTGGCTGGTCGATTGCTGCCCACCACGCCCAGACCGGCAGGCTGGCCGGGCGATCTGGCCTGGGTGCATCTGCGCTCGACCGGCGTAGACCGAATGCCCCCATGGCTGTTCGAGGTGCCCTATGTGACCACCTCGCGCGGGGCCCAGTCCCAGGCGATAGCAGAATACGTGCTGGCGGCCATCCTGGCGTTTGAAAAGCAGATCCCCGAGATCTGGGTTCGGCAGCGCGCGGACTGGCGGGGGCACGATCTCGGCGGGCTGACCGGCAAGACCCTGGGCATTGTCGGGTTCGGTCACATTGGCCAGGCCGTCGCCAAACTGGCCACGGCATTCGGCATGCAGGTGGTGGCGGCGCGGCGCGATGACCGGCCCCTGCACGGAGAGGGCGTCACCGGTCATCCCCTCCAGGCCGTGCTTGCCATGGCCGACCACCTGCTGTTGGCCACGCCATTGACCGAGCAGACGCGCAATCTGGTCGATGCGGACGCCCTGGCGCAGGTGAGGCCCGGATTGCATCTGATCAATGTGGGGCGCGGCGCCGTGCTCGACACCGAGGCGCTGCGCGTGGCGCTGGACAGCGGGCAGGTGGCACGAGCCTCGCTGGACGTCGTTCATCCAGAGCCGCCTCCCGAGGGGCACTGGCTCTACAGCCATCCCGGGGTCGTCATGAGCGCACACCTGTCCTCGCGGGCACCGCAGACGGCGGCCCGCCTTGACGCCATCCTGAGCGAAAACCTGGCTGCCTATCGCGCCGGCAAGCCGGAGCACATGCACGGCCTGGTCTCCAGGCAGAACGGCTACTGAACGGCCCAATGGGCAAGCGAACGATCAGTCCTTGAAGGCGGCGCCAAAGCGACGGCGTGAGCGTTCGATATGCTCGCGCATCGCCGTCTCGGCAGCCTTTGCGTCGCGATTGCGCAGCGCATCGAGAATGCGACGATGCTCATCAATGGCTTCGGCCGTGACGCGGACATGATAGAACAGGCGGAACAGGTGGACATGGGTGTGCTGGCGTTCCAGCACGTCATGGATCAGTTCATTGCCGCTGGTGGCCGCTATCAGGTCGTGAAACGCCTCGTCGAGCCGGGCGAACCGGCCATAGGCCAGGCCTGGATCATCAGAGCTGTCGCCCTGCATGTCCGCCGCCAGCCTTTCCAGTTCGGTAATCGTCTCGTCGGTGACATGCAGCGCGGCCCGTCCGACGGCAAATGGCTCGAGCAACAGCCTTAGTTCATAAAGCTGATCGAGCCGTGCACGGTCCATTTGCGGGGCGGCGCTGTAGCCGATCAGATGTGTCTTTACTACGAGACCCTGGGCTTCGAGGCGCGAGAGCGCCTCGCGGATAGGTGTCTGCGAGACCCCCAGTTCGCGCACGAGATTGTCCACTGCGATGCGCCCGCCGGGGGCGATCTTGTTCGAGATCAACTGGGCATAGAGCGTGTTGTAGACCTCCTCGCCCAGGCGGGCCGGTCGCCGGAAGGTGGCGTTCTCGCCTTCTGCATCAAATTTCGACATTGGGATTCTCGCGACTTGACGGCCACCAGCGTTAGCAACATAGTGCGCCCAATTCAATCAGATATCCGATCGGATTTTATATATTGCCACTAGTCAGCGTCGAAGAGGCTTGCGCGGTAACCGACAACATTCTCAGCAATGCAGGCGTGCCCGTTGAGCATGCTACGGTTCAACGGGATCTGCTGCTGGATGCGGAGTTGCGCGGACTGTCATCGCACGGCCTGTTGCGCCTGGACCGGATCGTGCAGCGCATCGCCAATGGGGTTGCCGATCCCCAGGCGCGTGGGGAGCATCAATGGCGCTCCAGCGGTTTCCTGCAGGTGGATGGCCAGCGCGGCCTCGGGCCTGTCGTGGCCCTGGCGGCGCTCGATGCGGTCCAGACCCGGGCGCGCGACACCGGCGTTGCGCTGGCTGCGATCACCAATTCCAATCATCTCGGCATGCTGGGCTGGTACGCAGAGCGCGTTGCCAGTTCGGGCCAGACGGTCATTGCGCTCTCGACCAGCGAGGCGCTGGTTCACCCCTGGGGCGGGCGCAAGGCGCTGATCGGCACCAATCCCATCGCAATCGGCGTGCCCACGGGCGGCGAGCCATTTGTCATGGATACCGCGACCAGCGTGGTCTCGATGGGCGAAATTCACGATCGTGCCCATCGCGGACAGCCCATTCCACCGGACTGGGCGCTGGACGCTGCCGGCAACCAGACAACGGACGCCAATGCCGCCAAGGGCGGGGCCATCGCCCCGTTCGGTCAGGCGAAGGGCTATGCCCTTGGCCTGGCGTTTGAACTGCTGGTTTCCAGCCTGGCACAAGCGGCCATGGGCACCGATGTTCGCGGCACGCTGGATGCCACCGAGATCTGCAACAAGGGGGATGTGTTCATCGTCATCGATGGACCGCAGGCGCAGCTTGTCGGCTATCTCGAACAGATACGGGCAGCCGAACCCGCCAGCGGTTTTGACGCGGTTCTGGTGCCGGGCGACCGCGCACGGCAATGCCGGTCGGATCGCCTGCGCGATGGATTGCCGGTTGCCGACGACGTCTGGCAGCGGCTGACGACACTGGCGAACACTCCTCAAAACAAGTCACCAAAGTTGGATTCCTGAATATGGCAGCAATGATGTTCGGCGCGATGCGGTCGCCGCGGAACCTGGTTTTTGGAGCAGGGCAGCGCGCCTCCCTGCCGCGTTATGCAAGGGAATTGGGGAGCCACGCCCTGGTGGTGACCGATGAGCGGCTGGCAGAAGACGGTCAGTTCAAGCAGATGATGGCGGGCCTGGCCGAGGCCGGCGTGCGCGCAACCATCTATTCGGGAACGGTCGCCGAACTGCCGGCGGCCTGCATCACCGACGGGCTCAAGGTCGGACAGGCCGCCGGCGTCGATCTGGTGATCGGCATCGGTGGCGGTAGCTGCATGGATGCGGCCAAGGTCATCGCCCTCTTGCTTAGCCATGGCGGCCAGCCATCGGACTATTTCGGGGAATTCAAGGTCCCCGGACCGATCACGCCGCTGATCGCGGTGCCGACAACGGCTGGGACCGGTTCAGAGGTGACCCCGGTGGCCGTGATCTCCGATCCCGAAAAAGCCGTGAAGGTCGGTATTGCCAGCCCTCATCTCATACCCACAACCTCGATCTGCGATCCGGAACTGACCTATAGCTGCCCGCCCGGGCTCACCGCGGCATCCGGGGCCGACGCGCTGACCCACGCCATCGAGGCCTACACTACCCTGGCCCGCGACATTGGCGGGGACATCAGCCATGAGCATGTATTCCTGGGCAAGAACGCGATCAGTGACCAGTTTGCCCTGGCCGCCATCGGCCATATTGCGGCGAGCCTGAAGGCGGCCTGTGACAATGGCGATGACCGGATTGCGCGTGAAAGGCTGATGTATGGCGCCATGCTGGCGGGTCTGGCCTTTGGTGTCGCGGGCACGGCCGCAGCCCATGCCGTGCAGTATCCGGTGGGGGCGCTGACCCACAGTCCGCACGGCGTGGGCGTGGCGGTGATGATGCCCTATGTGATGGCCTTCAATCTCGACGCTGCAACGCAGCCCCTGGCCGAAATCGGCGTCGCCATGGGGGTCGCCGGCGCCGATATGGATGCCAGATCGGCGGCTATGCTGGCCATTGAGGCGGTCGCCAAGCTGTTCGCCTCCATCGGTATTCCCGAAAATCTGGCCGCGCTTGGCCTCGCCGAAGACAAGCTCGGCTGGACGGCCGAAGCGGCGCTGGGCGCGACCCGTCTGGTCAAGAACAATCCACGGCCCCTCGATCTGGCGTCGATGACATTGCTGGTCGAGTGCGCTTTCCGGGGGGACCGGCATGCCCTGCAAAACTCTGAGTCTGAATTGAAAGGCGAGCTGAACTGATGGCGCTGACAAACAAGAGCCCACTATCGAGCATCAATCCGACCAAACTCGCTGGCGACCTGTGGATCAATGGGGCATGGGTGCCTGGCTCGACCGGCCAGCGCATCGACGTCATCGATCCCTCGACCGGCAACGTCATCACCAGTGTCGCCGATGCCAGCGTCGAGGACGCCATGGCTGCGGTCACCGCCGCATACGATGCCGGACCGGCCTGGGCGGCGACGGCGCCGCGCAACCGCGCCGAGATCCTGCGCAAGTGCTTCGAACTCATGATTGAACGCAAGGATATGCTGGCCGAACTGATCTCGCTGGAAAACGGCAAGTCGCTGGCCGATGCGCAGGGCGAAGTGAGCTATGCCGCCGAGTTCTTTCGCTGGTTCTCGGAGGAGGCCGTGCGGCTCAATGGCGACCTGTCCATCGCTCCGAGCGGCGCCAACCGCATTCTGGTGCAGCAGCAGCCCATGGGCGTCGCCGTCATGGTGACGCCCTGGAACTTCCCCGCCGCCATGGCGACCCGCAAGATCGCCCCGGCGCTGGCGGCGGGCTGCACCTGCGTGCTCAAGCCTGCCACCGAGACGCCACTGACAGCCTATGCGCTTGCCGAGATTTACCGCGAGGCGGGCGTCCCGGACGGTGTGGTCAATGTGCTGACGACCTCCAAGTCGGGGGCAACGGTCAGCGCGATGCTGCATGACCCGCGCGTGCGCAAGCTCTCCTTTACCGGGTCGACCGAGGTTGGTCGCCGTCTGCTGGCTGAGGCCGCCGACACCGTGATCTCGTGCTCGATGGAACTGGGTGGCAATGCGCCGTTCATCGTCTTCGATGATGCCGATCTCGATGCTGCGCTGGACGGTGCCATGATCGCGAAAATGCGCAATGGCGGCGAAGCCTGCACCGCGGCCAACCGCTTCTACGTGCAGGAAGGCATCCATGACGCCTTTGTCGAGGGACTGGCCAAGCGCATGGGCGCGATGAATGTTGGTGCAGGCTATGATCCTGCGACCCAATGCGGGCCATTGATCAATGACGCGGCGCTGACCCGTATC
>CAXBKI010000230.1:0-5421 GCA_963975955.1 uncultured Devosia sp. | reverse complement strand
TTCCTCTCCCGGCAGACCTTCGCGGCGGCTGAGGCGGACGGCGACGAAGGCGATCAGGCCTATCATCACAACGCCATTGGTGATGAACATGCCCGATGTGCCGAACAGTTCGATACTCAGCGACGTCAGCAAGGGCCCCACCGTGGACCCCAGCCCGTTGAGCAACAGCAGCCCGGCCGAAATTTCCACATAATCCGAGCGATCCGCGAAGTCGAAGACGTGCGAGGCCGCAATCGCATAGCTTGGCAGCAGTCCCGCGCCGAACACCAGGCCGAGCAGCAGCCAGAGCCAGGTCACATGGGGCACGATCAGGATGACGGCGCCCAGCAGGCCCGAAATCAGCGCCAGCCCGATCATCACAAGCCGGCGGTCAACGAGGTCGGAAATCTTGCCCGCGGGCCATTGCAGCAGCGCGCCGCCCAGCACGGCAGCGCTCATGAACAGCGCGGCGTCCGTGACATTGCCGCTGGCCGCATTGGCATAGGTAGGCCCCAGCGACCAGAACGAGCCCGTGGCCACGCCAATCAGAAAGATGGCGACGGTGCCCGTGGGCGACAGGCGAAACATGCGCCTCGGCCGGAACCGGACGATGGTGATCGGCGGCGGCTGGCTGGAGCGCGTCATGACGATTGGCACCGCGGCCAGCGAGACCAGCACCGAGGCAATCGAGAACAGCACGAACGAACTGGGCTGCACCAGCGTCACCATCATCTGCCCCAGCGTGATGACGGTAAAATTGACCGTCACATAGGTGGAAATCAGCGTGCCGCGCGTCTCATTGGTCGCCTGATCGTTGAGCCAGCTCTCCACCACCAGATAGAGCCCCGCCAGGCAAAACCCAGTGATCATGCGCAGCACGACCCAGACCATCGGATCAACAGCGAGAGGATAGCCAAGCGCCGCCGCCGATGCGATCGACACCAGGGCCGCAAAGGTCCGGATATGCCCTGCCCGGATGATCAATAGCGGCGAGAACGCGCAGCCCAATACGAAACCGAAAAAATAGCCCGAGCCCAGCATGCCCACTTCAAAGGCCGAAAAGCCCTCGATGCCGCCCCGGATCGGCAGCAGCATCACCTGCAGGCCATTGCCCATGATCAGCAAGGCCACGCTGAACAGAATGGCTCCTGCCGCAAGCAAGGGTGAACGAACCGGCGTTTCCGACATCTGGTTTGCCTTTGGGATCCGCGTCACGCGGTGTCATGGGTAATCGGGCTGATGGCCCACAAAGGAGGCCATTTCTAGTCGGATAGCAAATCTGTCCCCAGCCGAAGCGCCGCGCCCCCCCGATTGCCGCCAGCGCGGATTGATCAGGGCGGCGCAGGAGGTGGCGGCATGCCTCCCCCGGCATGAGCCCAGAGCCGCTCGCCGCCCTAGACGGCGATGCGTCCGTCCAGTTCGTCCGCGATGTAGATCCGGATGATCTCGTCAAAGCTGGCATCGCCGGCAAATCCGAGCGCGCGCGCGCGCCTGGGTTCAAAGGCTTTGGGCCATCCGGCCACAATGTCGGCGACAATCGCGTCGGGCGCACGCCGGATCAGCGCGACCGCCTTTGGTCCTGCAACCCGTTCCAGCGCGGCAATCTGCTCGGCCACCGTCACGGCAAGGCCGGGCATGGAAAGATTGCGCTGATTGCCGAGCCGCGCCGTATCCATCGCGGCAGCATGCAGCAGGAAGCCGACCGCCGCACGCGGGCTGGCAAACCAGTGCCGGACGCTGTCGTCAACCGGCAGCACCGCTTCGAGACCATTTAGCGGCTCCCGGATGATTCCCGAGAAGAACCCCGACGCCGCCTTGTTCGGCTTGCCCGGGCGCACAGCGATGGTGGGCAGGCGAATGCCGATACCGTCGAAGATTCCGCGCCGCGAATAGTCAGCCAGCAACAGTTCGCCAATGGCCTTCTGCGTGCCATAGCTGGTCAGCGGGGTATGCTCGTGCTGGTCCCCGATCACGGCCGGCAAAGGCTCGCCAAACACCGCTATCGAGGAGGTGAACACCAGCCGCGGGCAATAGGGGGCCGCCTGCCCCGCCAGTCGGATCGCTTCAAACAGCTGCCGCGTACCATCGAGGTTGATCCGGTACCCCTTCTCGAAGTCCGCCTCCGCCTCGCCTGAGACGATTGCGGCAAGATGGAAGATCAGATCGGGCCGATCGGCGATCAATTGTTCTGCCGCGCCACGCGCCGACAGGTCGACCGCCACCAGCCTGTGGGCAATGTCGGTATCCGGCGCAGACGGTTCAATCACGTCGGCCAGCGTAAGCGCCGAGATCGCCCGGCCGCCTACCTGCCCTGCAGCCGCAAGCGCCGCGACCAGTTTGCGGCCAACCATGCCGGCGGCACCCAGTACCAGAATCTTCATGTGCTTCTCCTGCCCCATCCCGAGCAGTGCACATGCACCGGCACCCTGTCCAGCGGCGGGCACAAAAAAGCCGGCAGCCCATGGGCGCCGGCTCTTTTCAAAGTGCTGGGCGAGCCATCGTGGCAGGCCCGCCGCGCCACTTAGTTGAAGCGGTAGCGCAGCGTGCCGCGCACTTCATGCACCCAGTTGTTGTCGATCGTATAGGGATGGGGCGCCACATTGTTCTCGATGCGGTTGATATAGAGCGCACGGTAGCCGATATCGGCAACCACCTGACCGAAGTCGTAGCCCACGCCAACCATGCCGGCAGCGGCAAAGCTGGTGTTCTGGTCGCGGGTATCGGGATTGCCCGGGCCGTTGGTCACGAAGTCGTTGAAGGCAACACCGGCACCCGCGCCGACATAGCCGAACGTGCCACCGGCAACGCCATAGCCTGCACCAGCCAGCGGAAAGTCGTAATAGGCATTGGCAAGCACGACAGTGGAGCGGAGCGACAGGGTATGGTCGCCATTGGCCAGTGCTGGTGCACCGCCCACGATGGTGGCGCGCATGTCGTCATTGCTGAGGTAGTCAACCGTGGCGTCCACACGCAAACCATTGCCGAATTCGTAACCGGCGCCAGCGCCGAGCGAGTAACCGTAGCCAAAACGGTTGACCTCGAAGATACCCGAGCCGTTCGAGGCAGTCGGATGGTTCACATGCGGTGCCCACAGGGCGTTCAGGGCCCCGCTGCCGCGCAGGTAGAAGGAGCCGGAGACGCCATAGTCGACATCAGGAATTTCAATGACAGGCGGATAGTAGGGAAAGTCGGCGGCAATTGCCTGACCGCCAACAACGGCGGCTCCTGCCACCACGATCGCAGCGATAAGCTTGCGCATGATTAAATGTCCTTTGGTTGCCACGACACCAGTCGATTGCCCCCAATATCGAGCAATTTCCTTAAATGTGGCTTAACCCAAAAATTTAACCTTACCGTCCTGGCGATCACTTCTTGAAGTTAGTCAATCATTAACAAGTGTTACTTTTGGTTTACACTTGCCACTGGCATCAGGCGACGTCGCGAATGGCCGCCTCGATCTGCTCGACGACCGTCGAGACAAGCCCGGCATCATCGGCTTCGCCCATCACCCGGATCACCGGCTCGGTGCCTGATGCCCGCACCACGAGCCGCCCGCCGGCGCCCAGCATGGCCTGTCCATCGGCAATGGCGGCAATCACCTGCTTGTGCTCCAGCGGCTTGCCGGACTTGAACTTCACGCTGCGCAGCAATTGGGGAACCTTGGTGAACCGGGCGCAGATCTCGGACACCGGCCGATCCTGCGCCTTGAGCACGGCCAGCAATTGCAGCGCCGCCACCAGGCCATCGCCGGTGGTGGTAAAATCGGAGAGAATGATGTGGCCCGATTGCTCCCCGCCCACATTGAAGCCCTTGGCGCGCATGGCCTCGAGCACGTAGCGATCGCCCACCTGGGTGCGCTCCAGGGTGAGGCCCAGCGTGCCCAGATAGCGTTCGAGGCCCAGATTGGACATCACGGTGGCCACAATGCCGCCGCCCTGCAACACCTCGCGCTGCAGCCAGCTCTCGGCGATCACTGCCATGAACTGGTCGCCATCGACCACATTGCCCTTTTCGTCGACGATGATCACCCTGTCCGCATCGCCATCAAGGGCAATGCCCACATCAGCGCGCATTTCGCGGACCTTGGCGGCCACGGCCTCGGGTGCCGTCGATCCGACCTTGTCATTGATGTTGAAGCCATCGGGCTTGTCGCCAATGGTGAACACTTCAGCGCCCAGTTCCCACAGGGCAATGGGGGCCACCTTGTAGGCAGCGCCATGGGCGCAGTCGAGCACCACGCGCAGCCCGGCCAGATCGGTATTACGCGGCAAGGTCCGCTTGGCATATTCGATATATCGCGTACGGGCCTCTTCGTCGCGATGGGCCCGGCCGATGCCGCGGCCATGGGCCAGCGTCTGGCTGAGGTCGCTGTCGATCAGCCGCTCGATTTCGAGCTCGAGCTCATCGCTCAGCTTGTAGCCGTCGGGCCGGAACAGCTTGATGCCATTGTCTTCAAACGGATTGTGCGAGGCCGAGATCATCACGCCCAGATCGGCACGCAGCGAGCGGGTAAGCATCGCCACGGCGGGCGTGGGCATGGGCCCGAGCAGGTAGACATCCATCCCCACCGCGGTAAAACCGGCCGTCAGCGCCTGCTCGATCATGTAGCCGGAGCGGCGCGTGTCCTTGCCGATCACCACGCGGTTGCGATGGTCGCCCCGCACGAATTTCTGTCCAGCCGCCATGCCCACCTTGAGCGCCAGCTCCGGTGTCAGCTTGGGACCATTGGCCAACCCGCGGATACCGTCGGTGCCGAAATACTTGCGTACCATTGTTCTGGGGCCCCCTACCGTGCTGCGCTCGGGCAGCGTGGTTGCTTTTGATAATACCACTTTGTGGCGGCATAGCGGAAAACGCCGCCACGCAAAAGGGCCGCCTTGCGGCGGCCCTTGAGATCGACTGTCGGTCCTAGCTGCCGGGCTGTGGCTCCAGACCACCCTCGGGGGGAGCATCGGGGCGCTTCTTGCCCGGTTTGCCGGCCGAGGGCACGCCGCTCGCCTTGTTGGACGGACCGCTATCGTCCGGACGAACCGGCTGGTGGCCTTCCATCAGGGCGCGCAATTCATCGCCCGTCAGCGTTTCATATTCGAGCAGTGCCTGGGCGATCGCCTCCCACTGATCGTGATAGGTGGTCAGGATCTCCTTGGCGGAGGCCTCGCCGTCCTCGATCAGCTTGCGCACTTCCTGGTCGATGATGCGCGCCGTGTCGTCGCTCATCAACTGGCTCTGGGTCACCGAATGGCCCAGAAACACTTCCTGGTCATTGGATTTGTAGCGCACCCGGCCGAGCTTTTCGCTCATGCCCCATTCCATCACCATCGACCGGGCCAGGCTCGTGGCCATCTGGATATCGCCCGAAGCACCACTCGTGACCTTTTCGGGACCGAACTTGATGATCTCGGCCTCGCGGCCACCGAACAGCATGGTCAGACGTGCCAGTGC
>CAXBKI010000229.1:0-5424 GCA_963975955.1 uncultured Devosia sp. | reverse complement strand
GAACGTGTCCCGTAAATGTTGCCCTGTGTCCGCGCCTTCCTCCGCGTCTCTGTCGATCAACTGCTCGGTCCGAGAAGCAATTTCGCTGGTGGTGGTGCTGGTGGGCAAAGTTCGTTTCAGCCGTTCACTAATGATGTTGCGCCTGTCCACATCTGCGCCATATGCAGAAATAAGAATAAACTGCCGACCATAAATCTGACGAAGAAGCTGAACTTCTTGGGGCCGCTTAAGCTGACGGATGATATATGCGACTCTAGGAGGAATTACCTCGTCGTCATGTGTATGGGAAAACCTAAGCTTACGTATTTCTCTGACCGCGATACGCGCGAGAACTGATGGTTCGGCAAACTGATCACATAGCGCATTTGCATGATCTATCTTATACGAAATTATCGAGCCAAAATCCTGTCCTGACGGCTTGGCCACTCCAGAAGGAAAGTCGCCAATCAAATCGGTGATTTTGATTGTGTGCGATTGATATCGGACAATTTGAAGCTCGTTCGCTAAGCTCTCGCAAATGGCGTCTATGTGGACACCGATGGGAGCCGCAATTCCGAACACAAGCTCCGGATAGTCACTGCGCACTAAATTCATGTCGTTTCCAAGCCCAGTTTTTTGATCCGCGCGATAAAAAGTAGCTCTCTAGGAACCTTTTTAGGCCTATGGTTGATTCGTCTGATGCGACTGGAGAGCGATTCATGGATGACAACTATCTATCCGAGGTCGAGCTTATTGAGCAGGCTGCTAAAAAAATGGCCAAACGTCTGAGTTTAACTTACGTGACAGATCCAAATAAGCGCAGCACCTTTGAAGCATCGCGCTCAGGTGCAGATGGGCAATTTGGGGTTTCTACAGAACCTGTAAGAAACTCCGATAGGCAGCGGGCCTAGGCCATATTTGAAAGGCTGGCGCATACGCCAGCCTTAAACTTACTTTCTATTAGGACGCTGAGTCAAAGCCGACGCAGCAATTTTCTTGATTTGAGCCGGCGTAACACTTTTAGGGTCGCGAAGCGCCTTTGAGGCGATGCTTCCCACTTTGTTGCCGGTGCGTTCATTTGCGGCCATTTTAGGCTCCAAATTAAGCTAGCCATACGGGCTACGATGTGATCCAGCACTTCATTGATTTGACGTCGCGTTGACGCCGCACTACCGTGTGCGTGTTCTGCATCATATGCGCCGGCCGAGCTGGTTGGACATAAGCTGCGGCTAAGGGAGTTGGGCAGCCACCCGGCTCCCTTAAATTTCTGGGCCCTAGAAACCGATGAATTCGCGCTCCTTGCGCTGACCTTCCTCATCCTTCCAAGCACCTACATGCATACCTTGCTGTTTAGCGCGTTCGGCTGCGGATAAAAACTCAACCGCGAACCGCAATATGTCTGATTTACTAATCTGACGAGCAACCGCGAGCCGTTCAATTTCCTCGCTTAGTCTTTGCGACAGATCTAGTGTCATCCTAACGCGCGAGTTCTCCACTTCTTTGGTTGAACTTGGTTTTTTCATTCTACTTTTATGGCCCCAAACGATTGGGTGCTCGATAATAGCCTGTGGTTACATACCCGCACCCAATCCAGGACCCCTCCTAATTTTGGGTTTATATTGATCCTAGTATTGAGGAGGTACTAACTACAGCAACGATCAGATTTGTGTTTCATGCCAGGGTCTCCATTGGGTGTCTTGGGGCTGATTCCTCTTGTTACATATAATTGGCATATTTTTTCCGCCATTTCAACGCCGCATATCCTCTTTTTGTACGTCGAATTGCCGCCAACGGCGTTGACTGCTGTCTTGGCACCGTGGCAGCCTGAGTGCCAATAAATAGTCGAGTCGCTGAGGGAGGCAGCGCGTCAACGAATCCCGAGGGGGGTATTGTGACCAATTTCGTTCATCTACCAGATACAAACACCCGAATTGTCTCCATAGACGGCAGCTTTTCAGCACATTACAGGCAGCTAAGCTTGTCCCTTCAGCGGGAGACCGATGACAAAATGTTGGAAGTCGTCATTAGTATTTTGGATTTGATACTGGCGACAGAAAACGCCTATCTGAAGCGATTTCTTGTAATGAATCCCGCCCTGATTGAGCTGGCAAATTTTCTGACCACTGACGATCTAGGTGAAATAAGCCTGGCTCGCGGGAAGGTCGTATTGACGCTCAAGATAGAAGATGGCGTTCTGTGCTTCACAAAGGTTGTTGGACGCCTGCTTCACTAGATGGAATTGCAGGCCTTCGGGACGCATCTAAGCATCGCAGAAAAGGGTGCGCGGTTGGCGAGCATTGATCGTGCCAGATCCGCAGCTGCGCATCTCCCCCTGAAGGGGAACTGAGTGTAGAGAGGCTGACTGCGTCATCTTACCGGGTGCCCGCTGCCTTTGGCGGCCACCCGGCGAGTAGGTTACGATCGCGACACTTGCGCCCCGTTTGGCGAAGACGGATGGATCGGGCACGTGACTAATCTGGGCCCTGCGAGCGGAGCGATTTTGCGCAGCGCCGGCAGCTAGCTACTCGTCACCCATTTTCAGCGCCTTGATAAACGCTTCCTGGGGAATTTCCACGTTGCCGTATTGCCGCATGCGGGCTTTGCCCTTTTTCTGCTTTTCGAGCAGCTTGCGCTTACGCGTCGCGTCGCCGCCATAGCATTTGGCCGTCACGTCCTTGCGCATGGCAGCAATGGTTTCGCGGGCGATGATCTTGCCGCCGATGGCCGCCTGGATGGGAATGACGAACAGGTGCGGCGGGATCAGGTCCTTGAGCTTTTCGCACATCAGCCGGCCGCGGCCCTCGGCCACCGAGCGGTGGACCAGCATGCTGAGCGCGTCGACGGGCTCGGCATTGACCAGCACGGAGAGCTTGACCAGGTCGCCGACGCGATAATCGGCCAGGGTATAGTCAAAACTGGCATAGCCCTTGGAAATGGACTTCAGCCGGTCATAGAAATCGAACACCACTTCATTGAGCGGCAGATCGTATTCGACCATGGCGCGGTTGCCGACATAGCTCAGATTGCGCTGGATGCCGCGGCGATCCTGGCAGAGCTTGAGGATGGAGCCCAGATATTCGTCGGGCGTCAGGATCGTCGCCTTGATCCAGGGCTCGCGGATTTCCTCGATCTTCATCACATCGGGCAGATCGGCGGGATTGTGCAGGTGGATCTGCGTCCCGTCGGTCAGCGCGACCTCGTAGACCACCGAGGGGGCCGTGGCGATCAGGTCGAGATCGAACTCCCTGGAGAGGCGCTCCTGGATGATTTCGAGATGCAGCAGGCCCAGAAAGCCGCAGCGGAAGCCGAAGCCGAGCGCGGCGCTGGTCTCCATCTCGTAGGAAAAGCTGGCGTCGTTGAGGCGCAGCTTGCCCATGGCGGCGCGCAAATCGTCAAAGTCGCTGGCATCGACGGGGAAGAGGCCGCAGAACACCACCGGTTGCGCCGGGCGGAAATCGGGCAGCGGGTGGGCGGTGGGCTTCTTGTCGTCGGTGATGGTGTCGCCGACATTGGTATCGGCCACTTCCTTGATCGAGGCGGTGAAAAAGCCGAGTTCGCCGGGCCCGAGCATGGGCATTTCGACCAGCTTGGGCGTGAACACGCCGACGCGATCGAGCTCATAGCTGGCATTGGCCGCCATCATGCGGATCTTCTGGCCCTTTTTCACCGTGCCGTCGATGACGCGGATGAGGACGACGACGCCCAGATAGGCGTCGTACCAGCTGTCGACCAGCAGCGCCTTGAGCGGCGCGTTGATGTCGCCCTTGGGGGCGGGCAGGCGGGTGACGATGGCCTCGAGCACGGTATCGATGCCCAGGCCCGTCTTGGCCGAGATCTCGAGCGCGTCGGAGGCATCGATGCCGATGACGTCCTCGATCTGCTGCTTGACGCGCCCAATGTCGGCGGCAGGCAGATCGACCTTGTTGAGGACCGGGACGATCTCGTGATTGGCGTCGAGCGCGTGATAGACATTGGCCAGGGTCTGCGCCTCGACGCCCTGGGAAGCGTCGACGACCAGCAGGCTGCCTTCCACGGCGGCCATCGAGCGGCTGACCTCATAGGCGAAGTCGACATGGCCGGGCGTGTCGATCAGGTTGAGCACATAGGTCTCGCCATCCTGCGCCTTGTAGGTCAGCCGCACGGTCTGCGCCTTGATGGTGATGCCGCGTTCGCGCTCGATATCCATCGAATCGAGCACCTGAGCCTTCATCTCGCGCAGGTCGAGCCCGCCCGTGCTCTGGATCAGGCGATCCGCCAGGGTGGACTTGCCATGGTCGATATGCGCGACGATGGAAAAATTGCGAATATGGGAAAGCGGCGTTGTCATGGGTGCGCTGATAGCAGATGCCAAAGGGCGCGCAAAGATGGTTTAGCGCAGGTTAACCCATGCGTTGGGCAACGAAGCGCCCCGGCCGTGCGTTAGGGGGCATGCGCACCATGACCCTGACGCTCGCCGCCGCCTTCGGATTAGCCCTTGCCGCCAGCGCCAGCCCGGGCCTGGCCCAGGGCTGGCTGGCGCCGCTGCAGGAGCTGGGCGACGAACTGGCCAAGCAGATCAAGCCCCCGGCCGAGACCCGCACGGCGCCCCGTGGTGGCCCCGCCGGTGATGGAGCCCGTGGCGCCGCCGATTCCGCAGCCGCGGCCCGATTTTCTCGATGAGACGGCAGCGCCGGCCAAGAGCGTCGAACCCCTGCCCGATCAGCCGCCGGTCAATGCGCCCGCACCGGTACAGGCACCCGAGACGGTGGTGACGCCCGATACCGACAGGCTGCCCGAGCCGGTGGCGACCGAGCCGGCAGAGACGGCAGAGCCGGCGCGCATCTATCAGACTGCCTGTCCGGCGCTGATCCAGGGTCTGGTCGAGGGCAGGTTGCTGCCGCCCATCGCCGAGGGCCAGTGTGGCACGCAATCGCCGCTCGAAATCACCGCCATAGCCAGTCGCGGCCGCATGGTGCCGCTCTCGACGCCGGTCACCACCGATTGCGCCATGGCCAGCGCGCTGCCCGGCTGGGTGGCCAGTGTCGATGGCTATGCCCGCTCAATGCTGGAGAGCCCGCTCAGCCAGATCAATACCGGGCCGGGCTATATGTGCCGCAACCGCAACAATGCCAGTGACGGGCTGGTGAGCGAGCATGGCTTTGCCAATGCCCTCGATATCAGCGGCTTTACGCTCGAGGATGGTCGCATCATTGCGGTCAAGACCAGCTGGCTGCCAGGCAATACAGCCGAGGGCAGGCTGCTGCGCCTTGCCCATGATGCCGCCTGCGGCAGCTTCACCACCGTGCTGGGCCCCGAGGCCAATGCCGATCACGCCGACCATATCCATCTTGATCTGGGCTGCCACGGCCGGAGCTGCACAGCCCTGCTCTGCCAGTAGCGGCGGGCCGAAGGCCCGGTGGGGGCGGGGCACATGCCCCGGCCCCACCCGGTCTGCGACGGCGTCAG
>CAXBKI010000228.1:0-5432 GCA_963975955.1 uncultured Devosia sp. | reverse complement strand
GCACCAGCGAATTGCGCAGGCCATGCTTGAACAGGATCTGGCCGGGGCGCAGGCCCTTGGCGCGGGCGGTGGTCATGAAATCCTGCTCGAAGGTCTCGAGCAGCGACGAGCGCGTGAGGCGGGCGACGAAGGATATCCAGAAGCCGGACAGGGCAAAGACGGGCAGGAAATAGCCGCGCCAGTCATCAAGGCCGAAGGTGGGCACCCAGCCCAGGCGCAGGGCAAAAATGTAGAGCGAGACCGTGGCAATGACATAGCTGGGGATGGCCACGCCGATGGTCGGGCCATTTGTTGCGATTGAGCGCGGCAACGATGCCCATGGGAATGCCCAGCGCCACAACGCAGATCACCGCCAGCAGGCCGGTCTGCAGGGTCACCGGCAGGCCGGTGGCGATCATGGTGTTGACCGAGACGCCGGGATATTTGAACGAGGGGCCGAGATCGAAGCTCAGCACGCCGCGCAGATAGCTCAGATACTGCACCCAGATGGGCTGATCGAGGCCATATTTGGCGTTGAGCGCAGCGGCGATCTCGGGCGCCAGCATGCGCTCGGAAACGAAGGGGCCGCCGGGCACGGCGTGCATCAAAAGGAATGTCAGCGTGACGATGGCCCATAGCGTCACCAGCATCATGCCCAGGCGCTGCAGCAGAAAACTCGGCACGTCAGCAATCCCCGAACGGGGAACGACAATTCAACAAGGGGCAGGTCTCCAGCACGCGCGTATTCGAGCACCAAAATTTTTTTACTGCAAGCGGCGCTCTGCGCGTTGTGCAAGATATTTTGGGTGGGTGGGTACCCCCTCCTGGCCTCCCCCTGAGAGGGGGAGGAAGCAGATCGAAGACTGGGCCGGCCTGTAGGGGAGGAAGCAGACCGGGGACTGGGCTGGCCGGAGGCGGGACGCAGATCGGTGTTAGAGGGTGAAGTGCTGGCGCAGGATCAGGAATACCGCGGTGGCGGGGATGATCAGGTCGGCGGCGCGGGCGACGACGTCGTCGGTGTAGCGGCCTTCGGCGTCGAGGGCGTTGATGGTGCCGAGCAGCTGGTTGCCGGCCATCACGGGAACGCTGATGGAGGCATTGCAGCCCAGGGTGCGGATAAGGGCGAGATCGGGGAAATTGCCCTCCATCCCGGCCGCGCTATTGATGGCGGTGATTCGACGCTCGGTCTGCATGGCCTCGAACCAGTCATCGATGACGATGGGCTTGGTGCCGAGCAATGGATAGACGTCGGGATGGCTGGAATAGACGCGCCGCACGTGCATGGCATCCATGTTGATGGCTGTCAGCGTGAACAGGCGCGCGCCGATCAGCGCCTCGGCCAGATCGTGCAGGGCTGCGCCGGTTTCGGCGGGGTCGGCAAAGCGGGCCAGCCGTTCCTCGAAGGTACGGCGGGCCTGGGCACAGGGAGACGTCATCATCCGTTGGACAGCTTTCGCGGTTCTGCATGGTCATGCACCAGGATGGGCGTATCGCGCGAGACGATGCGATCGCGTCCGGTGGTCTTGGCCATGTAGAGGCGGCGATCGGCCATTTGCAACAGCAGACCGGAGGGGACGTCGCCCTTGCCGGTGGCAAGGCCAATGCTGACGGTGACCGACAGACCCTCGGCGATGCCGGACCAGTCGGCATTGGACACGGCGACGCGGACACCTTCGCAGAGCGCAGCGGCGGTCGCCTCGGCAAGATCGGGGAAGATCAGCGCGAACTCCTCGCCACCCAGGCGGGCCGCATGGCCCAGCGCACCGATCTGATCGACCATCATGCGGGCAATGCGGTGCAGCACGGCATCGCCGACAATGTGGGAATGGCGATCATTGACGGATTTGAAGTGATCGACATCAACCATGCCGATGGCGATGGGCGAGCCGGCCAGGCGGTTGAGGATCTGGTCGAAGCCGCGGCGATTGGCGATGCCGGTGAGGGAGTCGCACATTACCTGCTCGGCCAGCATCGAGGCTTCGTCACGCAAGCGGTCGGTGTCGGAGCGGATTTCCTCGACGCGGGCGCGGCGGCGCGCGGTTTCGCCGGCCCGGCGTACATAGAGATTGTGGTAGCGCTTGTGCATGGCGAAGGCCGCGCTGGTATCGGCCTGGGCTTCGAGGATTTCCACCAGCTTGGCGGCGGCATTGACCTGATGGTCGACAAGGCCGGAGCCCTCGGCCAGCGCCAGCGCCTCGGCGGCAGCGACGCGGGCAGCGTCCAGCTGGCCCGAACGCAGCAGCACATCGGCGTGGGTGTAAAGGGAATGGATGCGCAGGCCGATGCCGGGCAGTTCGGGCAGATCGGCCAGACGGGCCATCAGTTCGATGGCCAGATCATGGCGCGCCTGCTGGGACAGCAGTTCCGCGCTGTTGCTCAGCGCGGTGCGCAGGGTCCACTCGTCGCCGACGCTTTCGGCGAGATCGACCGCCAGGGCACTCATTTCGGTGGCGATACGGTTCTCCTGCCGGGCTCGCTCGGGTTCGAGCAAGGTTGTGGCTTCCTCGGAGAGCTTGGCGTGGCAGAAGCCGATATTGAGCAGGTAATAGGCCTGGGCGGCGAAATTGCGCTGGCGGGCGGCGATGCCCAGGGCCCGCTCGAGCAGTTCGAGGCCCAGCTGCGCCTCGTGGCAGACGGCCAGCACGATTCCCTTGGCGTTGAGCGTAAAGGCGTGGACGGCCTCGAACTGCGTGGTGAGGGCCAGCTTTACCGCCTCGTCGGCAGCGCTATAGGCGTCGTCGCTAAAGCCGATATCGAGAAAAAGAATGGCCTCGATGGCGAGCGCCCGGGCCTTTTCGGCCGCATTGCCGACCCTGCCCCAGTGCCATTTGGCGCCCATGGCATATTCGAGCCCGGACTCCACCTCGCCCAGGCGATAGCTGCTCCAGGCCATTTCATTGAGGCAGGCGGCCATCAGGCCGATATCCTGATCGGCTGCGGCGCGACCATAGACGGTGCGGAAGGCCTCGATGGCTTCGGTACACCGCCCCGTCTGCAGCAGCCGGGTGCCGAGCATGAAGGTGTCATCGAAGGCAATGCCGGAAACGGACACGGTGCTCTCATCGGTTTGATCGGTGAGAGCATAACCGGGAGCGGTAGCTAAACTCCTAAGACGACGGGCAATTCTATTTCAAATCGACTCAAAGGCTCACTCGGGCAGCGGAAAAAGCTGCCAGCGGCGCGGGCGGAAGGCGATGCGGTTCTGCTCGATGGCGGGATGATCAAAGGGCAGATCGATCTCGGCCTGCAGACCGCCGGGCAGGGCCAGTTCGACGCGACGGGTGCCGCCGACACGGCGGCTGGAGCGCACCGTGCCCACCAGGGCGGGGCCGGCCGGCACCAGATCGATATCATGTGGCCGGAAGAACAGGCGGGCACTGGCGCGCGGCGCATCGGTGACGGCGACACCAATGGGCGCGCCATCAAAGCTCAGCTCGCCGATAAAGCCGAAGACAAAGGGGGAGCTGGGCGTATCGTAGATAGTGTCGGGGCTGCCGACCTGCTCGATCCTGCCCTGGCTCATGACGCACAGACGATCGGAGAGTTCGAGCGCCTCTTCCTGATCGTGGGTGACGAACACGGTGGTGTGGCCGGTGCGGTCGTGAATTTCGCGCAGCCATTTGCGCAGTTCGCGGCGGACCTGGGCATCGAGCGCGCCAAAGGGTTCGTCCAGCAGCAGTACGGCGGGCTCGATGGCCAGCGCCCGGGCCAGGGCAACGCGCTGGCGCTGACCGCCCGAGAGCTGGTTGGGGTAGCGCTTTTCCAAACCGGAAAGCTGCACCAGGTCGAGCAGTTCCATGGCGCGCCGACGGATTTCGCCCGATGGCGGCCGGGTGGAACGGGGGCGCACCTTGAGGCCGAAGGAGATGTTTTCCAGGATCGTCATGTGGCGGAACAAGGCGTAGTGCTGGAACACAAAGCCGATATTGCGCTGCTGCACGCTCCATTCGGAGGCATCGGTATCGCCAAAGAAGATGCGGCCCGCCGTGGGCATTTCGAGCCCGGCGATCAGGCGCAGCAGCGTGGTCTTGCCCGAGCCCGAAGGACCGAGCAGCGCGATCAGCTCGCCCGAGACAATGTCGAGCGAGACATCGTGCAGCGCCGGAAAGCGGTCAAATTCCTTGCGCACATTGGCGACGCGAACATCCATATCAAGTTATCCTAATTGTGGCCGGCAGCGGCGACTTCGGCGCTGAAACGCCATTCCAGAGCCGATTTGAGCACCAGAGTCACCAGCGCCAAAAGCGCCAGCAGCGAGGCCAGGGCGAAGGCTGCCGTGGCGTTGTATTCATTGTAGAGCATTTCCACCTGCAGCGGGATGGTGGTGGTCTGCCCGCGGATCTTGCCCGACACCACCGCCACCGCGCCAAACTCGCCCATGGCGCGAGCGTTGCACAGCAGCACGCCATAGAGCAGACCCCATTTGATATTGGGCAGGGTGACGCGGAAAAAGGTCTGCCAGCCATTGGCGCCCAGCGAGAGCGCAGCTTCCTCATCGCCCGTGCCCTGATCCTGCATCAGCGGGATCAGTTCGCGGGCGACAAAGGGAAAGGTGACGAAAATGGTGGCCAGCACGATGCCCGGCAGGGCGAACAGCACCTCGATGCCATGGCTCTTGAGGAAGGGGGCCAGAAAACTCCCTGCCCCGAACAGCAGCACATAGACGAGGCCGGAAATCACCGGCGAGACCGAAAAAGGCAGGTCGATCAGGGTGATCAGGAATGCCTTGCCGCGAAACTCGAACTTGGCGATGGCCCAGGAGGCGCAGAGCCCGAAGACCAGGTTGAGCGGCACCGCGATGGCGGCGACCAGCAGCGTCAGCCGGATAGCCGATTGCGCGTCCTTTTCCGCCAGGGCGGCAAAGAAACCGCCGACGCCCTTGCTGAAGGCCTCGTGGAACACCGCAAAGAGCGGCAGCACCAGAATGACGGCCATGAACACCAGTGCAATGGCGATCAGCCCAAACCGGACGGGAACGCTTTCACTGGTGGGCGACAGACGGGGCTGGCGGCGCGCGGCGAGCTTAGTGGCCATAACCATATCTCCGCCGGCTCCAGGCCTGAATGAGGTTGATGGCGAACAGCAGGGCAAAGGCGATCAGCAGCATCAGCGTGGCGATCACCGTGGCGCCGACATAATTGTATTCCTGCAGGCGAATGAAGATCAGCAGCGGCGCGATCTCGGAGATATGGGGAATGTTGCCGGCAATGAAGATGACCGAGCCATATTCGCCAACGCCGCGGGCAAAGGCCAGGGCAAAGCCGGTGAGAATGGCGGGCGCCAGGCCCGGCAAGACCACGCGGGTAACCGTCTGCAGGCGCGTCGCGCCCAGCGTGGCACTGGCTTCCTCGACCTCGTGGCTGACCTCTTCGAGAATGGGCTGGATGGTGCGCACCACAAAGGGCAGGCCGATGAAGACCATGGCAATGACAATGCCGGCCGGGGTGTAGGCG
>CAXBKI010000227.1:0-5487 GCA_963975955.1 uncultured Devosia sp. | reverse complement strand
TTCGGTGTCTCGGCCCGCAATCTGTCGCTTGGCCAGGCGGCCATGCTGGCCGGCATCCTGCCAGCGCCATCGGCCTATAACCCCAAGTCCAACCCGACCCGCGCCATCGAGCGCCAGCGTCTCGCCCTCAATTCGATGGCCGAAGAAGGCTACATCACCAAGGAAGAGGCCGCCGCGGCCCGGATCGACCCCGACCAGACCGTGCGGACCCGGGTTGCCGGTTCGGAATCCTATGTTGCCGACTGGGTCGAAAGCCTGATGACCGCCTATATCGGCGACATCCAGAGCGACGTGGTGGTGCAGACCACCATTGACTACAAGATGCAGAAGGATGCCGAGTTCATCGTGCGCGAGCAGGTCGCCGCCGAAGGCCCCAAGCGTGGCTTCACCCAGGGTGCCTTGGTGGCCATGGATGTGGACGGCAAGGTTCGGGCCATGGTGGGCGGCGTCGACTATCAGGCCAGCCAGTACAACCGGGCGGTTACCGCCCGCCGCCAGCCGGGTTCCACCTTCAAGCCATTCGTCTATCTGGCGGCCATGGAGAAGGGCTACACCCCCGATACCCTGGCCGAAGATGCCCAGTTTGACTACAATGGCTGGAGCCCGCGCAATGCCTCGGGCAAATATGCCGGCACCGTCACCCTGCGGCAGGGCCTGGCCTATTCGATCAATACGATTGCCGCCCGCCTGGCGATCGACGTGACGCCGCAGGCCGTGGTTGATGTGGCCACGCGCATGGGCATCTCCTCGCCGCTCGAGGCCGTGCCCTCGATTGCCCTGGGGACCCAGGAAGTCAACCTGCTGGAGCTGACCAGTGCCTATGCCCCCTTTGCCAATGGCGGTTTCGGCGTGATCCCCAATGTGATCACCTCGATCCAGTCCACCGATGGCAAGGTGCTCTACGAGGCCTCTGACGCCGGCCCCGGCCGGGTGATTGCCCCCAATGTGCTGGCCGAGATGGACGACATGCTCGAGACCGCGGTCGATGTGGGCACCGGCAAGCGCGCCAGCGTCGGTGGCTGGGATTTCGGCGGCAAGACTGGCACCACCCAGGAGGCCAAGGACGCCCTGTTTGTTGGTTTCACCTCGGCCATGGTGACTGGCGTCTGGCTGGGCAATGACGACGCCACCAAGACCACGCTGTCTGGCGGCAATGTACCGGCCACCATCTGGTCCGAGTTCATGACCAAGGCCCATCAGGGCAAGCAGATGGCGCCCATTCCGGGCGGCAGCTATGAAGGTCAGCTGGTCAGCCAGCCGGTGATCGACGCGGCCACCGGGCAAGTGGTGATCGATCCCAATACCGGCCAGCCCATGGCGCAATATGTCGACGCGGCAACCGGCCAGCCGGTGCAGACCACCACCGACCCGGCGACCGGGCAGGTGATGCGGATCGATCCGGCGACCGGTCAGCCCGTGGCGACGAGCGTGCAGTCCGGCCCGGGCCCGGCGCCGGCAACCGACGTGCCCTCGGCCGGGCTGATCGTTGACGCCAATGGTCAGCAGATCGATCCCACCACGGGGATGCCCATCGGGCAGGTGGTCAACGACCAGTCCATCGATCCGGTCACCGGCCTGCCGCTGCAGCCCCAGAGCAATGGCGTGGGCACAGCACCCATCGACCCCAATACCGGCCAGCCCATGGTGCTGGTGGTTGATCCGGCGAGCGGCCAGCAGGTCTGGGTGCCCAGCGCTCCGGCGCAGCAGCAGCAGATGCAGCAACCACAGCAGATACAGCAGCCGCAGCAGATACAGGCACCTGCAGGGTTCAACGAACCCGTACAGGTGGAGAAGCCGCGCACGCTGATGGACATGATCTTTGGCGGCTAGCCCAGGCGGCGCCGGATATGCAAGGCAGAAGGGCCACCCCATGGGGTGGCCCTTTCGCGTTACTGGATGACCACGATGGGACTGCCCGAGGGCACGCGTTCATAGAGGTCTATGACATCGTGAAACAGCAGTCGCACGCAGCCACTCGAGACGGCCTTGCCGATCGAGCTGACGTCCATAGTGCCGTGCAGGCGATAGAGGGTGTCGGTATTGCCCTGGTGAATGTAGAGCGCGCGGGCACCCAGGGCATTGTCCAGGCCCGGTGGCTGTCCGTGCCGGTAGATCTCGAGCTCGGGCTGGCGGTCGACCATTTCGCTGGGCGGCGTCCAGACCGGCCATTTGCGCTTGTAGGCGATATGGGCCCGGCCGCCCCAGGCAAAGCCGTCCCGGCCGATCCCCACGCCATAGCGCATCGCCTGGCCGTCGGGCATGGTCCAGTAGAGGAAGCGGTTGGGCGTATCGACCACGACGGTGCCGCCCGGCTCGCCGGTGATATTGGCGACCTGCTGGCGCCAGAAGATGGGGTCGAGCTGGCCGATGGGTGCCGCGGGCACCGGAAACTGCTCATCGGGCAGCGGCCCATACATGGCCAGCACGTCGGGGGGAACCACCACCGGCGCCGGCATTGCCGGAGACGGGCGGGAGGTCGTCGTGGCGCAGCCGGCCAGGGCAAGAGAGGCCAGGCTCGCCGCACCGGCGAGCAGTCGGCGCCGCGTCAGCGACGGCGCCAGAGTAAGACTAGACATGAATAAAACTTTCCTGCGGCCGAGAGCCGCAATCCTGAGGAACCAAGCGCTTGGGGTGAGTGGTCAGGCGGCCATGGGCGGGCGCGGGTCAACCGGATCGGTCAGGCTGGGCAGGGGCGACACGGTGGCGCGGTGGTGATGCGGCGCTGCCGGGCTGGGCCAGATCAGGTCCGCCGTGGCCAGCACGCCGATTTGCGGCATGCAGGGCATGACGATGCCCGAGGTCTTCTTGCCGCAGGCCTTGAACTGCACGATGGCCACCGGCGCCGCCATTTCCGCACAGCTCGCGCCCACCGACGCCACGGCGTAAACGCTCGAAAACGCCATGGCATTGCTGCTGGCCACGCCGCCGACGGCAGCGAGCGCAAAAATCAGCGCAATCAGGGTTATCAGACGGTTCATGACACTCTTTTAGGCGAGCGCTACCGCCGACGACAGGGCTTCACGCAGCCGTGTCCGTCAACTGCCATGCGCCATCAATTGCCGGCCATGCGCCTTGAGCCAGGCGCGGCCCTTTTCCATTTCGGGCAGGGTGCGCTTTACCGTGGCCCAGAACGCCGCCGAATGGTTCATCTCAACCAGATGGGCCACCTCATGGGCGGCCACATAATCGAGCACGAAGGGTGGCGCCAGCACCAGTCGCCAGTTGTAGTTGATATTGCCCGAGGACGAGCACGAGCCCCAGCGGCTGGCCTGGCTGCGCATCTTGATGGTCTTGACGCTCACCCCCAGCCGCGCCGCGTGGTAGGTGGTGCGCAGGCTGAGATCGGCATGGGCCTGCTCCTTGAACCAGTCGGTCAGCCGCCGCGCCTGGTGCGCAGCTTCGCCGGGCACCAGCAGGACCATTTCGCCATCCTGCTGGGCCAGTTCCACGCGCCCGCGCAGCTTGCCGGTGCCGACGATCCTGTGATCGACCCCGCGCAGCGGCACCACCCCGCCATCCACGAGCCTGGCGGCCTGGGGAGCGCGCTTGAGCCGGGCGGCCAGCCAATTGTGCTGGCGCAGCAGGAAGGCTTCCGCTTCGGCCCATTTGCCATGGGGCGGCAGGGTCAGCACCGGCCCGCCATTATGGGGCAGCGACAGGCGATAGCTGCGCGCGCGCGCATTGACGCGCACGCTCACATTGACCGCCTCGCCATCAATGGAGACCACGGTTGAGGCCGGAATTTTGGGCTTAGCGCGGAAAAACAGGTTCATCGGGCTCATGGAATCGCATGTCGGACAATAACGCGGTTCGCGCGCCTTGCGCCAACAGCTCGAGCAAAAAAAAGCGCCCGCAGGGGGCGCCAGTGCGGCCGCGGGGACGACCGGCCTTGGAGGAAGGCGGCGACGCGCCGGGCGCGTCGCCAATGCTTGGGCAGGCGGCTCAGCTAGCCGTTATTGTTATTCCAGCCATTGTTGTTCTGGTCGCCATTATTCTGCTCGGGCTTGGGCTCGGTATAGCCCTGGCGCGAACCGCGACGCTCGTTCATGAAGCGATCGAATTCCTCACGGTCCTTGGCCTTGTTCAGATTGGCCATGTATTCGTGGAAGTCCTCGATCTCGGCGTCCAGGCGGGCGCGTTCTTCCTCGAGCCGCTTGAGCTGCTCGCTGCGGTACTCGTCAAAGGCGGCATTGCCGCTCGAGATCATGCCGAACCGGCTGTTCTGCCAGCCATGGCGGTGCTGGCCATGCTTGCCCGACGTGCACCAGGCGCGACCCTTGTTGAAATAGGCCTGGGCCTTTTCCGGCGAACCGCCGAATTTTTCACCCCAGAGGATGTAGCCCAATACGGCCAGGCCAAGGGGCCAGAACAAGATAAAGCCCATTACCATGAGCGCGATGGTCAGAGGCGACCATTGTGGTTTGATGATTGCTGTGGTCATTTCACTTACTTCTCCCAGTCACGATGACCAATAAATGGCCCGCCCTGGGGCAGGATCAAGCTTGTGCCCGACCGATATTGGCTCTTGAAATGACGATTTTTCCTACCTATAGCGCGGCGAGATTTTGCCCAGCCAAGGCATCGATATGTCCCTGATCCAGGCCGATGGCCTGCCGTTGCCCTCCACCTGGCGGCCGCTGCGGCTGCAAACCCTGGTCATGCTGCGCTGGCTGGCGGTCGGCGGGCAGGCCATTGGCGTGCTGTTCGTGGCGTTTGGCCTGGGCTTTCCCCTGCCGCTGCTCGAGTGCCTGATGCTGATTGCGCTGTCGGCAGCGGTCAATATCTGGCTGGTGCTGCATTTTGGCGCCGCCTACCGGCCCAGCTCGATCTTTGCCGCCAGCCAGGTCGCCTTCGACCTGTGTCAGCTCGGTTGCCTGCTGGCGCTGACCGGGGGCCTGCAAAATCCGTTCTCACTGCTCCTGCTGGCGCCCGTGTCGGTCTCGGCGACGACGCTGCCGCAGCGCGCCACCTTCCTGATCGCCTTGCTGGCCGTGATCGTGGCATCGGCCCTGGCCGTCTGGCACCTGCCCCTGCCCTGGGACCCGGCCGAGCGTATTGTCTTTAACCGCATCTATGTCATCGGCATCTGGGTCTCGATCATCTGCGGCGTGGTCTTTACCTCCGCCTATACCAACCGGGTGGCGCACGACGCCCGCCAGATTGCCGATGCGCTGGCGGCCACCGAGCTGGCCCTGTCGCGCAAGGAGCAGCTCTCCGCGCTCGATGGCCTGGCCGCCGCCGCCGCCCATGAGCTGGGCACGCCGCTCTCGACCATCGCCCTGGCGGCCAAGGAAATGCGGGCCGACGCCCCTGCCGGCAGCGACCTGGCCGCCGATGTCGAACTGATCATCGAGCAGACCGCGCGCTGCCGCACCATCCTGACCAAGCTGCGCAATCTGGGCAGCGATGGCGGCGATCCGTTTGCCGCGGTGCCCATGACCGACCTGCTCGCCGAGGTCGCCCGCCCCCACGAGGGTCGCGGCAAGG
>CAXBKI010000226.1:0-5493 GCA_963975955.1 uncultured Devosia sp. | reverse complement strand
TGGCTATCCGGTGATGCTGAAAAGCACGGCGGGGGGCGGCGGCATCGGCATGTCGCTTTGCGCCAATGTAGCCGAACTGGCGGCCGCCTTTGACAGCGTGCAGCGCACGGCCACCGCCAGCTTCGGCGACGCCCGGGTGTTCATCGAACGCTTCGTTGCCGATGCGCGGCACGTCGAGGTGCAGATCTTTGGCGATGGCAAGGGCAAGGTGATTGCGCTGGGCGAGCGCGACTGCTCGCTGCAGCGACGCAACCAGAAGGTGGTGGAAGAGACCCCTGCCCCCGGCCTTGCGGACGCCACACGGGCGCGCCTGCACAAGGCGGCAACCGATCTGGGCGCTGCGGCCAGATACGCGTCGGCCGGTACGGTGGAATTCATCTACGATCCGGTCAGCGAGGACTTCTACTTCCTCGAGGTCAACACAAGGCTGCAGGTGGAGCACCCGGTGACCGAGGCGGTGTTCGGCATCGACCTGGTCGAGTGGATGATCCGGCAAGCGGCAGGGGAGGATCCGATTGCCGCGGCCGGTCCGCTCAATCCTGTCGGCGCGGCCATCGAGGTGCGGGTCTATGCGGAAATCCCCCATGCCGGTTTCCAGCCCAGCGCGGGCCTGCTGACCGAGGTGCGCTTTCCCGCCACGGCCCGCATCGACAGCTGGATCGAGACCGGCACGGAAGTGACCGCCCATTACGATCCCATGCTGGCCAAGATCATCGTCAGCGCGGCCGACCGCCCGGCCGCCATCGCCAGGCTGCGCGCGGCGCTGGAGGAGACATCGATCAGCGGCATCGAGACCAATCTGGCCTATCTGCGCGCCATCGTGGCATCCGATATCCTGGCCAGCGGCAGGGTTGCGACCACCGCGCTCAAGGAATTTGCCTTCGTCCCCGACGTGGTGGAAATCCTGGCGCCGGGGGCGCAGTCAAGCCTGCAGGAACTGCCGGGGCGCCTGGGGCTGTGGCATGTCGGCGTGCCGCCCAGCGGGCCGATGGACGAACGCTCGTTCCGTCACGCCAACCGGCTGGTCGGCAATAACGATGTGACCGCCGCGCTGGAGCTGACGGTTTCCGGCCCGACGCTGCGCTTTCACGCGCCGGCCGTCATTGCCCTGTCGGGCGCGGCAATGCCGATGCTGCTCGAGGGCGTGGCCATCGCGCATGATACGGCCATCGCCGTAGAGGCCGGCCAGATGCTGAGCATCGGCGCCATTTCCGGCGCCGGACAGCGCAGCTATCTGGCGGTAGCGGGCGGCTTTGCCGCGCCGGTGGTGCTGGGGTCGCGCGCGACATTCGGGCTTGGCCAGTTCGGCGGGCACGCCACGGGCACGCTCAAGGCGGGCCAGGTGCTGCATCTGGCGCGTGCCGACCAGGGCGCCGTGCAGCCAGCGGGCGACGCCGCGCCTTTGACGCGGCACTGGGATGTGGGGGTGCTCTACGGGCCGCATGGCGCGCCCGATTTCTTCCAGCCCGGCGACATCGAGACGCTGTTCAGCACCGATTACGAGGTGCATTTCAACAGCGCCCGCACCGGCGTGCGGCTGATCGGGCCGGCACCGAAATGGGCGCGCAGCGATGGCGGCGAGGCAGGGCTGCACCCCTCCAACCTGCATGACAACGCCTATGCCGTGGGCGCCATCGATTTTACCGGCGACATGCCCATCATCCTGGGCCCTGACGGGCCGAGCCTGGGGGGCTTTGTCTGTCCGGCGGTGATCGCCCGCGACGAGCTGTGGAAGATGGGACAGTTCAAGCCGGGCGACAGCATCCGCTTTCACGCGGTCGCGCGGCCGGACGATCCGGTTGCCGGCGCGGCAATCCACCGGCCGAGCGAGGACAGCGGCACGGCCATTCTGGCGCGCTCGGAGACCGGCGCCGTGCCGGTGGTCTATCGGCGCCAGGGCGATGACAACCTGCTGGTGGAATATGGCGACATGTCGCTCGATATCGCGCTGCGGCTGCGGGTGCACCTGCTGATGCAGGCCATCGAGGCCGACGAGCGGATCGGGGCGATCGACCTGACGCCCGGGATCCGCTCGCTGCAGATCCACTATGACGGCACGGCGCTGAAGCGCGGGCGGCTGCTCGACATTCTGGGCGAAATCGAAGCCGGGCTGCCGGCGGCCGAGGATGTGGTGGTGCCCAGCCGCATCGTGCACCTGCCGCTGTCCTGGAACGATCCGGACATCCAGCTGGCGATGCGGAAGTACCAGGAACTGGTGCGGCCCAATGCGCCCTGGTGCCCGGACAATATCGAGTTCATCCGCCGCATCAACGGGCTGGACAGTATCGAGGCGGTCAGGCGAACGATCTTCGACGCCAGCTATCTGGTGCTGGGGCTGGGTGACGTCTATCTGGGCGCGCCGGTCGCCACGCCCATCGATCCGCGGCACCGCCTGGTCACCACCAAATACAACCCTGCGCGCACCTGGACGCCGGAGAACGCGGTGGGCATTGGCGGGGCCTATATGTGCATCTATGGCATGGAAGGTCCGGGCGGCTATCAGCTGTTCGGCCGGACGATCCAGGTCTGGAACACCTGGCGGTCGACGCCGGCCTTCTCGCCCGGCAAGCCGTGGCTGCTGAAGTTTTTCGACCAGATCCGGTTCTTCGAGGTCAGCCACGAGGAGCTCAGCGAGGCCCGGGCCGCCTTTCCGCATGGCGCCTATCCGATCCGGGTGGAGGAAACGCAGTTCTCCTATGCCAGCTATGCCGCCGAGCTGGCCCGCAACAGCCAGTCGATCAGCCTGTTCAAGAGCCGCCAGCAGGCCGCATTCGACGCCGAACGCCAGCGCTGGAAGGCCGAGGGGCTCGACAGTTTCGTCGCCGATGACGCCGGCAATGGCGCCATCGAGGCCGATATGCCGGCAGACTGCTTTGGCGTTGCCAGCAGCGTGCCGGGCAATATCTGGAAGATCCTGGTGGCCGATGGCGATGCCGTTGCCGCGGGCCAGAGCGTGGCCATCATCGAATCCATGAAAATGGAAATCACCGTCACAGCCCATGCTGCCGGCCGCGTCCGCGATATCCGCGCCGCACCGGGCCGAAATGTCAAAACCGGCGATGTCATCGTCGTACTGGAGACCATCTGATGCTGCCGATCATGCTCGACCTGGCCACCCTTGGTGCCCTTTATGCCGACCGCAAGACCACACCCATCGAGGTCATCGAGGCGGTGATCGAGCGGCGCGCGGCCTGGCCGGACCGGGCCGTGTTCATCACGCCGACCAGCGATGACGCGCTGCGCGCGGCGGCCCGCCAGCTCATGGATGAGCACCCCGAGCCCAACAGCCTGCCGTTGTGGGGCATCCCGTTTGCCGTCAAGGACAATATCGATGTGGCCGGGCTGCCCACCACCGCCGCCTGCCCCGCCTTTGCCTATGATCCGGCCAGGGATGCCACGGTGGTCGCCCGGCTGCGCGCGGCCGGCGCCATCGTCATCGGCAAGACCAATCTGGATCAGTTCGCGACCGGATTGAACGGCACGCGCTCGCCCTATGGCGCGCCGCGCTCGGTGTTCGATGCCGACTATGTCTCGGGCGGCTCAAGTTCGGGTTCGGGCGCTGCCGTTGCCGCCGGGTTTGCCAGCTTCGCGCTCGGCACCGATACGGCCGGGTCGGGGCGCGTGCCAGCCGCGTTCCAGAACCTGGTGGGCATCAAGCCGACGGTGGGCCTGTTGCCCAATACCGGCGCCGTACCGGCCTGCCGCAGCGTCGACTGCATCACCATTTTCGCCGCCACGGTCGGGGACGGCGTGAGGGTGCGCAAGATTGCCGAAGGTTTTGACGCCGCCGATCCGTTCTCGCGGCGGCCGCAATGGGCCAGGCTACCCACGGGCGGGCTGCGCATTGGCGTTCTGGAGGGCGCCGAGCGGGAGTTCTTCGGCAATGGCGAGGTGGAAAAACTCTATGATGCCGCGATCGAGAATGCCCGCGCGCTGGGCGCAACCATCGTGCCATTCGATTATGCCCCGTTCCGCGAGGCGGCCGCTTTGCTCTATGACGGCCCCTGGGTCGCCGAAAGACTGGCGGCGGTCGAAGACTTCATCGCCAGCAATGCCGAGGATTTCGATCCGAGCGTGCGCAGCATCATCGAGGGCGCCAGGGGCAAGACGGCGGTAGAGGCGTTCAACGGCAAATACCGGCTCGAAGAGTTGCGGCGACAGACCGAGGCCAGCTGGGCCAAGGTCGATATGCTGATGCTGCCAACGGCACCGACCACCTATACGGTCGCCGACATGCTGGCCGACCCCATTGTCCGCAACAGCCACTTCGGGCGCTATACCAATTTCGTCAACCTGCTGGACTGCGCGGCGATTGCCATTCCTGCGGGGTTTGACAGCGCCGACCACCTTCCGGCGGGGGTTACCCTGATCGCACCGGCCTTCACCGACGACGCGCTGGCCCCTTTTGCCGACGCGCTGCATCGTCGGGCCGCGCGCGGCATGGGCCGGGACAAGGCCGCAAGCCTGCCCGAAGCCAGCAAGGTGCCGGTGGCCGAGGATGACATGCTGACCCTGGTGGTGGTCGGGGCGCATCTGAGCGGCATGCCGCTCAATGGCGAATTGACCACGCCCGGAGGCCGGCTGATCAAGAAGTGCAGGACAGCGGGCGACTATCGGCTGTTTGCCCTGCCCAACACCACGCCGCCCAAACCCGGCCTGGTGCGCGAGCCGGGCTTTGTCGGCAGTGGTCTCGAGGTCGAGGTCTGGGCATTGCCCGCCGAGGCCTTCGGGCGCTTCGTCGCCCGTATTCCGGCGCCGCTCGGGGTGGGCAAGATCACGCTGGAGGATGGCGAGGCCGTCACCGGCTTCCTGTGCGAAGCCCATGCGGTATCGGGCGCGGAAGAGGTGACGGCGCATGGCGGCTGGCGCCATTATGTCGGGTCACGGGGAGCAGTCTAGCACCTGCCCGGGCCCGAGCCGCCGGATCGGCAGCACGCGATCAGTTACGGACGAAGCCCAGCGGTAATTTCACGGTCCTGCTGGCCATACCCAGACCTGCCGGAATCGGGGGGAATGGCGCGGCGCGGGTGACAGTATCACGGGCCGCCTGATCCAATACCGGATGGCCCGAAGAAGCAATGATCTGGACGCCGGACAGGCTGCCGCCGGCCGATACGGTAAAACTCACCAAAACCTCGCCCGTGACACCCCTGGCGGCGCGCGGCGTGCGGCGGGCATTGGCCACCGCCCGGCGCACCTGTTGCTCCCAGCGGGCAATATCCGCCGTGCCACCGCCACCGACAGCGCCCTGCTGGCCGGATGTCGCCTTGCTGGCCGCAGCATCGGCATTGTTGGCGCCGCCATTGCCTGCCTGACGGGCAGCCTGCGTCGGCGGCCTGGGCTGTTCAGCGCGCGGGCGCTGCGTGGGTCGGGATGGCCGCTCGAAGCTGAGGGTATGCGGCACCGGAGCGGCATTGAAATCGGCCACAGAGACCGGCTCAATGGTCTGGGCAATCTCGACCGGCACAGCCGCTGTCTCTGCCGGCTGCACGG
>CAXBKI010000225.1:0-5506 GCA_963975955.1 uncultured Devosia sp. | reverse complement strand
TGTCGATTGCCCGGCAAATGCACGCCGATGCCGACTATGGGCGCATGTGGCTGCAGCTTTATGAGCAGATCGTGCGCTCGGGCCGGGTCATGGAGGGCGCAGCCTATCCGTGCCTGGTCAATGGACGCCATGTCATGACACCGTCACCCATTCCGCGTTGGGATGTGCCCAAGCTGCATCTGTCCAGGCATCTGACCTTTCTGTCGGCTGGGCGCGAAAAGCGCATCCACGCGGTGCCGCCCTATACGCGGGTGGAACCACTGGTTTTTGATGATGTCCCCTATCGGGTTGAAGACCACGCTCAGCTTGTCTGTCACCGATCTGGAGCAAAGGGCTTTTTCATGAACGAAATTCCCCAGGCCGATGGCAGCTCGGCGTTTGAGGTCTCCGACAGCGAATATGGCGTCAAGACGATCCGCCGGCGCGACGGCGAGCCTGCCGTCCTGGGCCAGACCTGGTATCGCGACGGGGAGATGCAGCCATGAGTTTGACATTGGCCGCCCCGCAACTGGTGAGCATGCAGCCGCTGGTGCGCCTGGATAACGTGAACAAGCACTATGGCAAGGTCACGGCGCTGCACGATGTCTCGGCCGAGGTTTTTCCCGGCGAGGTGCTCGGTATCGTCGGGGAAAGCGGCTCTGGCAAATCAACGCTGCTGCGCTGCATGAATCTCGAAGAAATCCCCGAGAGCGGCAGCTACACGCTCGACCTGCCCGATGTGGATGGCAATCTGTTCGAGCTGGACCGGTTTGCCCGCCGCATGCTCTGCGCCACCAGGATCGGCATTGTCTATCAGAACCCCCATCTGGGCCTGCTGATGCACCATTCCAGCTCGGGCAATGTGGCCGAACGGCTGCTGGTGGCCGGAGAACGGCGCTTTGCCGTGCTGCGGCAGAAAGCGACCGAGGCGCTGGACGCGTCCGAGTTTCCGCTTGAGCGTCTTGACGCCCCGCCGGTCGAACTGTCGGGCGGCATGCAGCAGCGCGTGCAGCTGGCCAAGGCCATCGCGCTCGAGCCGGCCCTGCTTCTGCTGGACGAACCCACGACCGGACTCGATGTTTCCGTGCAGGCGCTGGTGCTCGATACGCTCAAGCGTCTGCAGCAGGATCGCGCCATCACCATGGTGATCGTCAGCCACGATCTGGGCGTGATCAGGACCATGGCCGACCGCGTAATGGTCATGCGCCGCGGGCGCGTCGTCGAACAGGGGCTGGCCGATCAGATCTTTCAGGATCCCCAGCACGCCTATACCCAACAATTGGTACATGCCAAGCTATGACACAGGTTTTGAACGTCCAGGGGCTGAGCAAGGCCTTCACAATGCACCATCTGGGCAAGCATCTGGCGGCCTTCGATGACATTTCCTTCACCTTGGCCGCAGGCGAATTCGTCCTGCTCAAGGGGCGCAATGGCTCGGGCAAATCGACCTTGCTGCGCACACTATATCGCAGCTATCTGCCCCATGCCGGCACGATCATGTTCCACTCCAGCTTTGGCGAGATCGACCTGGCCCGGGCGGCCGATGTCGACATCGGCCTGTTGCGGGCCAGCGATATCGGCTTTGTCACCCAGTTTCTGACCGCCCGCCCCCGCGTCGCGGCCGAGGCGCTGGTGGCCGAGCCGCTCCGTCGGGCAGGCTGGGACGCGCAGGATGCACTGGCGGAGGCGCGCAAGTGGTTGGAAGCCTTTGGCGTCAAACGCGACCTGTGGCCTGCCTATCCCACCACATTTTCCGGCGGTGAGCAGCAAAAGGTCAATCTGGCGCGCGCGCTCATTCTGCCGCAAAAACTGCTGCTGCTCGATGAGCCGACAGCATCGCTGGACGCAGGGGCCCGCGCAGCCCTCGTCGCCCGTCTGGCGGATCTCAAGGCCAGCGGCACGGCCATGGTCGGCGTTTTCCATCATCCCGCCGACGTCGAACACTTGATCGACCGCGTGATCGATCTTACCCCCGATGTTATTGCGAACGAGGAGCGCGACGATGTGGCTGTCTGACTTCACCCTGGTCTTGCCCGACCGCGTGATCGAGCGTGGATCGCTCCGCATTGAAAATGGCCAGATCGCCGAAATTGCCGAGAGCCCCGTCTCGGGGGGCATTGCCGGCGACGGCCTGCACCTGATGGCTGGTTTTATCGACATGCATGGCGACATGATCGAGGTCGAACTCGAACCGCGTCCGCATGTCGACATGCCCATGGAACTGGCGCTGACCCATCTGGACGCCCGGCTGGCCGCATCGGGCGTGACGACGGCCTACGCCGCGGTGAGCTTCTCGCGTGGCAACAATCAGGGCGGGCTGCGCTCGTTCGAGCACACCCATCGCACCATCGCCGATTTCTACGCCATCAAGGATCGCATGCGGGTTGACCACAGAATCCATGCCCGGTTCGACATCACCTTCGACAATGCCGTCGGCGTGCTGGCCGATCTGATCGGCGCCGGGCACGTGGATCTGGTGTCGGTGATGGACCATACCCCCGGACAGGGCCAGTATCGCGACATCGAGAAATTCATCGAGAAGACGGCCAGCGTGCAGGGCCTCAGCCAGGCTGACGCGCGCGAGAAGATCACGCGGCGCATCGCCGAGCGCACCAGACCGGAAGAGCTGATCCTGGCCGTGCTCGACCAGGTGTCGCGTCTTTGCCGTGACCATGGCGTGCCCTTGGCCAGCCATGACGACGACACCGTTGAAAAGGCCCGGCTGATGGTCGGGATCGGCGCAGCCATCAGCGAGTTTCCGGTGACGCTTGAAGCCGCGCGCGAAGGCGTTGCGGGCGGCATGATGACGGCAATGGGCGCCCCCAATGTGCTGCGCGGCAAGTCCTATTCGGGCAATCTGTCGGGCCGCGACGCCCATGCCGCCGGACTGCTGCATATTCTGGCGGCCGACTATCATCCGGGCACTTTCCTGCCGGCGATCAAGGTGCTGGCCGCCAGCGATCCGAACGGCCTGCCCGGCGCCGTAGCGCTGGCAACCAGCAACCCTGCGCAGGCGCTGGGCCTGGGTGACCGCGGTGCACTGGTGGTGGGTAAGCGGGCTGATCTGGCCGTTGCCGACATGGCAGGCCTTGGCCGGGTGGTGGCCAGCTTCAGCACGGGCACGCCGATATTCTCCGATGGCACCCTCTCCATGCTGCCGGCGGCAGGCATGAGCAATATCCAGGCCGCGCAGTAGTCCAATTGTCACAACACTGAAGACGAGGTGTCATTAACGACGGCTAGAAAGGGCATGCCAACTCATTCGGATGAATTGCCATGCCAGCGACGCTATCCCTTGAAAATGTCTCTCGTCATTTCGGCACCACCAGGGCGGTGGACCGGGTCAGCCTGTCCATCGCCCCCGGCCAGTTTGTTGGCGTGATTGGTCGCTCCGGCGCCGGCAAGTCCACCATGCTGCGGCTGATCAATCGTCTGGTCGACCCCACTTCGGGGTCGATTTCGTTTGCGGGACGCGACATCACCGCCTTGCGGGGCAAGGCGTTGCGACACTGGCGCCGCGACTGCGCCATGATCTTTCAGCAGTTCAATCTGGTGGACCGGCTGGATGTGCTCACCAATGTGCTGATCGGGCGCGTCTCGGATCACAAATTCCTCAGCTCGATGGCCATGCGCTTCTCGGACGCCGAGCGCACCATGGCGCTGATGGCGCTGGACCGCTTCGGTCTGGTGCCACAGGCATTGCAGCGCGCCGGCACGCTGTCGGGCGGCCAGCAGCAGCGCGTGGCGATTGCCAAGGCACTGGTACAGCAACCCAAGATCATGCTGGCGGACGAACCCATCGCCTCGCTGGATCCGATGAATGCCACGCTGGTGATGGACGGTCTGCGCTCGATCAACCGTGACGACAAGATCACCGTGCTGGTCAATCTGCACACGCTGGACACCGCCCGCGCCTATTGCGACCGCATCATCGCCATGCGCGAGGGGCGCGTCATGTTCGATGGCGCCGCAGCCCAGCTGACCGACATGGTTGTGCGCGACATCTACGGCACATCGGGCCTTGAGAACTTCAACGAAGCCGTCACCTCCACCCAAAGGGTCCTGGAGCCGGCATAACCTCGAACGCAAAACCGGAGACACTCCATGCGTCTAATTCTTGCGCTTTCCATTGCATTGGCTTCAGTCACCTCACTGACCGCCCCGAGCTTTGCTGCGGGCTGGAAAGATGACTATCAGGTCGTCAAGTTCGGCGTTCTGTCGGGCGAAAACGAAAAGGATCGCCTGCAGCGCAACGAACCGCTGCGCCTGTTCCTGGAAAAGACGCTTGGCGTCAAGGCCGAGATCTTCACGGCCGGCAATTATGATGGTGTCATCCAGGCCCTGGCCGCCAATCAGATCGAATTCGCGTCATTCGGTTCATCGGCCTATGCCGCAGCCTATACGGCCACCGATGGTGCCGTCATTCCGATGCTCACCACAATCTCCAGGAGCGGCAATACCGGCTATAACTCGATCGTCGTCACCCGTTGCGACAGCGGTATCAAGAGCCTGGCCGATGCCGAGGGCAAGGTCCACGCCTTTGCCGACCCCGATTCAACATCGGGCTATGCCGTGCCCTACTACAATTTCGTCAAGGAGGGCATCAAGCCGGAAGAATACTTCGCCGCGGTGCCTTTTTCGGGCAGCCATGAAGCCGGCGTCCAGGGCGTGGTCAACGGCACCTTTGACACCGCCTCCACCTATCAGGACAACGACATCTCCGGCATTTACCAGCGCATGGAAGAAAAGGGCATGATCGACAAGGGCGTGGTCTGCAAGATCTGGGAAAGCCCCGAGATCACCAATGGCCCGCTGACCGCCCGCGCCAATCTGCCTGCCGATATGATCGCCGATGTCACGGCCGCCTATCTCGCATTCCCCGACGCTGATCCGGAAGGCTACAAGGTCTACACATCCTTCGATCCGGAAAACGCCGACCCCACCGTCGGCTACACCCCGGTCGACAAGGGGCGCTACCAGTGGATCGTCGACATGCGCACCTGGATGAAAGAACAGCGCCGCGCCAACTGATGCCACCTGCCCAGGGGGGTCCGATGGGCCCCCTTCCGGCTTGCCTGGCGCCCGCGCGCCATCAGACAGGGGCCCGATGATGCCAGCTTCCACCATGTCCGTGCCGGCACCGCCGCATTCGATCGCCGGTCGATCCGCGGCGGTAATGGACGATTTTGAACGCGACTACACCGCATCCCGCAAACGCTCGCTGCAGGCCTGGACTGTCGGCACCGTCCTGATGCTTGCCGCCATCATGGTGACGGCCTGGCAAAGCGATTTCTTCAAGGTCTCGCAGGTGACGCTGCAGGATGGTTCGCGGGCCTGGGCATGGGTGGTCGGGGCTGGCCTGCCGCGGCTGGGCGAATATATCGTCCAGACGTTCCCCACATTGCGCTGGGAAAGTCTTGCCGCCGATTTCGCGGCCTGGTTCTGGCGCTGGCCAATCTGGCTGGCCTTGCTGGTCGAGACAATTCTGATTGCCTTCATGGCGACAGTGCTGGGCGTTATCGGCGGG
>CAXBKI010000224.1:0-5516 GCA_963975955.1 uncultured Devosia sp. | reverse complement strand
CCTGAGAACCGGCCGCCCGATAGTGTTTTCAGCTGCCTTTTAGAGCGCGCCGATCGACCAGAACATGGTCTCGCCCGAGCTGTCGTCGACACCGTCATTGTCGGTAATCACAAAGCCGTTGCCCGCTGCGTCGACGGCAAAGCTCTCGACCTTGTCGAGCACATAGCCATTGGCCGACTTGAGGTCTGGCAGCAGATCACGCACCAGTTCCTTGCTGACCACCGGCAGTTCGCCATCGAGCGGCGCGGCAATCATGTCGCTGAGCTTGACGCGGTAGATCGCCTTGAGGCCGGCCTTGTCGCCGATCTGGTTGTCGCGCTCCACGATATAGGCATAGTCGCCATGGACGGTGATTTCGCTGAGGCCAACCCAGCCGCCTTCGGGCGCGGCTTCCAGCGGGTAACGCACCGCGCCCCAGCTCTTGAGCGCCGGCGTATAGGCGAGCAGCTTGACAAAGCCCTTGTCGTCATCGCCCCACTCGCGCTGCATGGCGACCCAGAGAACCTGGTCCTCGCCGGTACCGACGGCAGCGACGCCCTCGGTCCCGAAGCGGGTCTGGCCGGCCAGCAGCTCAACGGGCAACCCGACTTCGCCGATGATGGCGCCCTCGGCATCCACATGCAGCAGGGCATGGGGCACCAGCTTGGCGGCATCGCCTTCATTTGCCAGCCAGAAGCCGCCCTCGCCATCGAGCGTGATACCCTCGAGGTCGAGTTTCTGTGCGGCATCGCCATTGCGCGTGACCACCATCTTGCCGGTGATACGGGCCGGCATGGAGGTTGCGTCGATAGTGTAGATGCTCGGCTCGGCGCTGACGAAGCTGTCGCTGACGGCATAGAGCATGCCGGGCTTTTCGGCATCGCCGACAGCGCCCGAGATCGCCGACCAGCCGATCGGCAGGCCCTCGGCGTCAAGATCGGCGATCAGCTGGGGATAGGCTGCTTCGCCTTCGCTGAGTTCATAGAGCATGACGTGCGAGCCGACGCCGCCATCTTCGCGCAGATCGGTCTCATTGGCGGTGGCCAGCAGGTTGCGCGATGGAATGGCAACCAGACCTTCCGGCGAAATGCCCGAGGGCAGCGCCTGCACGAATTCCGGCTCGGCACCGGTGTCCTTGTAGACGGCGATCAGCGACGAGCGCTCTTCGGTGACGAAGATATACGTGCTGTCGCCGAACGTCGCGACTTCCAGGCCCTCGGGCTCGACACCCTTCTTGTTGCGCTTGTCCGGATAGTGACCGAGCTGGGCAGCATATTGGTCAAGCTGGGCGGCACTGTCGAACAGCACCTCGCCTGCCCGGTTCAGGATGGAGAAGCTGCGCGTGCCGCCGTTCCAGTCGCCTTCATTGGCGATGACAAAGCGATCATCGTCCAGCCACTTGATCGCATCGGGTTCGCGCGGCAGATCGGCCTGCGAGCCGGTAAACCTGTAGGCGCCATCCTTCTTGGTATCGACGTTCTGCGTGCTGACCGCCCCGGCGGGGAAATTGGCCACCACGCTGGCGGTCTTGCCGTCGATGATGACGATGTGGTTGTTCTCCTGCATCGTCAGGGCGATTTCGTCCTTGCCGTTGAAGTCGACGAATTCGGGCTCGGGATCTTCGGCGCCAATGGCGGCCAGACCGGTGACGTCAACGGTCTTGAGCGTCTTGGCGGCAACATCGAACACCACCACGAAGCCGGCCGGCATCTGCGGCAGGCCGCCATCGCCGGCTTCTTCGTCGCGTTCGTTTTCGATGGCGATCGCCACCAGCGTCCCCGCATCATTGTGGGCCACCGAATCCGGCTGACCGCCCAGATCATATTCGGCGTCGACCGACTGGCCGGCGATATCGACGACGACCAGCTTGCCCGATGGATTGGTATAGCTCTCTGAGGTATTGACGCCGACATAGGCCTTGGCGCCGATGATGGTGACCGAAGTCGGCTCGCCCTGCAGCGCCAGATAGCCGGCGGGCTTGGGTGCCTTGGCATCGCTGATGTCGACAAAGCCGATGCCGCCATTGGGGCTATCGGAATAGATCAGCGTCATGCCGTCTTCGGTGGCAGCGATGATCTCCGAGGAGGTTGCGGCAGCCTCAGGCGCGTTCTGCGCCACCGGGAAGCTGGCAATGCGGTTGAAATACTCGGCAGCGCCGGCATTGGCCGTCGTCGCCAGCAGCGTCGCGGTCAGCGCGAGAAGCAGTTTGCTTGTAGACATTGATAGTCCCCCATATGCGTTCAGGGGGTGCCATAAGCAGACCGCACTACAGTTGCGTGACGGCAATATGTCAGATTGGTGACGATGGCCCATTCTATACATTGGGCTCCGCCATCCCTATATTCGCATGAGAACAAATCAAGATTCGTCAATCGCCGCGCTGCAGCGCCTGGACCGGCGCGCAGCGATGGAAAGGCTATCAATGCCCGGTGCAGACCACCCCGAACGCCCCACCGCAGGCGCCATCACCAGCCAGTTCAAGCGCCCGCAGGTGCCCGACTACCTGCAGGGCCTGAACGCCGAACAGCGCGACGCCGTGGTGAGCATTGACGGGCCGCTCCTGGTGCTGGCGGGCGCCGGCACGGGCAAGACGCGCGTGCTGACCACCCGCATCGCCCATATCATCAATACCAACCGCGCCTGGCCCTCCCAGATCCTGTCGGTGACCTTCACCAACAAGGCGGCAAGGGAAATGAAGGAGCGCATCGAAAGACTGGTGCCGCGCCTTGAATCCATGCCGTGGATGGGCACGTTTCACTCCATCGGCGCCCGTATCCTGCGGGCTCATGCCGGGCTCGTTGGCCTGACCAGCTCCTTCACCATCCTCGATACCGACGACCAGATCCGGCTGATCAAGCAATTGCTCGAGGCCGACAATATCGACGAAAAGCGCTGGCCGGCCAAGCTTTTCGCCTCCATGATGGATGGCTGGAAGAACAAGGGCCTGCTGCCCAGGGACGTCTCGCCGGCCGACAGCGGCAGCTATGCCAATGGCCGGGGCGGCAAGCTCTATGCCGACTACCAGGCGCGGCTGAAATCCCTCAACGCCGTCGATTTCGGCGACCTGCTGCTCGAATGCATCCGCCTGTTCAAGGAAAACCCCGATGTGCTCGCGGAATACCACCACAAGTTCAAATACATGCTGGTGGACGAATACCAGGACAGCAACACGGCCCAATATCTCTGGCTGCGGCTGCTGGCCCAGGGCAAGCCCGCGCCCGAGGCCAATATCTGCGTCGTCGGGGACGACGATCAGTCGATCTATGGCTGGCGCGGCGCCGAAGTCGACAACATCCTGCGCTTCGAGAAGGACTTTCCCGGCGCCAAGGTGATCAAGCTCGAGCGCAATTACCGCTCGACCGGCAATATCCTCAAGGCCGCCTCCAACATCATCGCCTTCAACGAGGGGCGTCTGGGCAAGACGCTGCAGACCGATGTCGCCGAAAAGGGTGAGCCGGTCGCCGTCACCCAGGTCTGGGACAGCGAGGAAGAAGCGCGCAGCATCGGCGAGCAGATCGAGCAGTACCAGCGCGACGGCGACAACCTCAACTCCATGGCCATTCTCGTGCGGGCCTCCTTCCAGATGCGCGAGTTCGAAGAGCGCTTCATCACCCTGGGCCTCAACTACCGCGTTATCGGCGGCCCGCGCTTTTACGAGCGCAAGGAAATCCGCGACGCCCTGGCCTATCTGCGCCTTGTCGCCCAGCCGGCCGACGACCTGGCATTGGACCGCATCATCAACGTCCCCAAGCGCGGCCTCGGCGATTCCACGGTCCAGCTGCTGCATGGCGCGGCCCGGGCGGCCGGTGTCCCGATGCTCTCGGCGATCCGCATGCTGGTCGAAACCGAGGACCTCAAGCCCAAGCAGCGCACGACGCTGCGCAGCCTCGTCGCCCAGTTCGACGGCTGGGCCTTCCGCGCCGAAAGCCTGCGCCCCTTCGAGCTTGTCGAACAGATCCTCGAGGAGAGCGGCTACATCGACATGCTGAGCGCCGACAAATCGGTGGAATCCCAGGGGCGCAAGGAAAACCTCAAGGAACTCAGCCGCGCCATGGAGGAGTTCGACACCCTCGGCAGCTTCCTCGAACACATTTCGCTGGTGATGGACCGCGACAATGCGGACGCCGCCGAAGCCGTCACCATCATGACGCTGCACGGTGCCAAGGGCCTGGAATTCGACACGGTCTTCCTGCCCGGCTGGGAAGAAGGCACCTTCCCCAGCCAGCGTTCGATGGATGAAAGCGGCCGCGCCGGGCTCGAGGAAGAGCGGCGCCTCGCCTATGTCGGCATCACCCGTGGCCGCAAGCGCGTGCGCATCTCGGCGGCGCAGAACCGCCGCATCCACGGCCTCTGGCAATCGGCCCTGCCGAGCCGCTTCCTCGATGAGCTGCCCGCCGACGCCGTGGAGGTCACCGATACCGGCTCCTCCTATGGCGGCTATGGCTATGGCGGCGGCGGTGGCGCGGCCAGCCGCTTCAACAAGGCAGACCCCTTCGAGAGCGTCTACGAAACGCCCGGCTGGCAACGCGCCCGTGCCCAGCAGGCCAGCCGCAGGAGCGCCGGGCCGATGACCATCGACGGCGATCTGGTCGCCCGCTCGGTCGATATCGGCAACGACAAATCCGCCTTTAACTTCGGCGAACGCGTCTTCCACCTCAAATTCGGCTATGGCGCCATCGCCGGCATCGAAGGCAACAAGCTGACGATTGATTTCGAAAAGGCCGGCCGCAAGAAGGTGCTGGAGAGTTTTGTGACCAAGGGCTGAGGCGACGCCTTCGACGGCGATTTTTGCCTCAGGCCCGGCATTTCCTGCCCAGCTGCGGCGCGACCGAAACGCGCTATCTCATTGGCAGCGCCGGATTTCCGGGTGAAATACCCGCCGCCGTCTGGCACGACAATTGCATCTGCGTTCGGCGACAGTTTGAACCGGAGGCAGGCATGACGGCACAGGGTATCGGCGGCACGTACCGCGCAGGATTGATGCAGCGCCTGTTCGGCAAAGCCGATCAGGACCAGAACCAGCTCGTCAACGCGACCGAACTCGCCGGCGTCATGTCGGGCGATGACACGGCCAAGCGGGCTGCCGCCATCATTGCCGCCAATGATGGCGATGGCGACGGCCAATTGACGGTGGGCGAGCTGTCCTCGGGCAAGTTTGCGCCCGAGACCCTGGCCGGCCTGCTGTCCGTCCAGGAATATGCCGAGGCCGATCGTGCGAACCGGCAGGCCGATGACCAGAACGCGGTGGACGAATTCTTCGCCCATGCGGACGTCGACGGCGACGGCAAGCTCAGCAAGGACGAATTCGACGCCGAACGCACGCTGCGCATGGCCCAGAGCCTTGATGCCGGTGAGGCCGCGCCGCAGCACATGTTCGTTGCCTTGCGCGGCGCCGCCGATGACGGCGTGATCACCAGGGACGAACTCATGGTCGGTCGACGCCTCGCCGATGTGGCCAAGGCAGTCTGGCTCAATGACCCCGATCTGGACCCCGAGCTCGCCGCCCGGCTAAAGGCGTTGCAGCCACAGATGGCGGA
>CAXBKI010000223.1:0-5519 GCA_963975955.1 uncultured Devosia sp. | reverse complement strand
GCCGGCTTGGGCAGGCGCGACAGGGCATCTTCGCTGGTGTCGGGCAGCCAGAAAAAGGGCAGCCAGGCCACCGGAATGCCGAGCAGGGCCAGGCTGGGCTGGTCCATGTAGAGCGATCCGTCGGCCGACGAGATGACCCGCTTGGCCTTCATCGACCAGCCGATCCGGCGCCCCTTGCTGTCGATGCATTCGCCACAGGGCGCGTAGGTGGCATTGACCAGCAGCGTCTCGAGCGCTGCGTCATAATCGGTGCTGTCGGCCGTGATGCGCGCACCATCATAGGTGGTGATCGTCATCGCCTCCAGAAAGGCCTGCTTCATCTGGCCCTTGACCTGGAGATCGGTTGTTTCGGTGAGATTGTCCGACGGGTCGCGAATTGTCACCGCGCCGGTAAAGCGCAGCTCTCCCGTATTCCGGTTATACACCAGGTCCTGGCCGCTCAGCGTGTAGCCGCCACGCTTGAGCACCACGTCACCCTTGGCCAGGATGATATTGGTCGCCTGCTCGAATGTCAGCGTGTTGGCCGCGATTTCCGACGGGGCCTTGGGGTCGATGGGGGCGTTGAAGAAATCTGGGGGAATCAGGCCCTGCGCCGTCACGCTGGTGACGGCCAGGCTCACGACCACCGCACTGGCACATGCCAGGCGGAGCGCCGACGTCAGAAAATCGCTCCAGCCCACTTTGCTCACGCGCGCCCGTCTTCCTTGTGCAGCAGTACCGTCACGCCAATGACGATGGCCACAAATGCTGGTCCGACTGCCGCGAACGTTGGATCGAGAACGCCGGTCGACCCCGCCCGGTCAGCCATCTCGGTAATCACGAACACGACAAAGCCCAGGACGACCCCATAAAGGACCGCAGGACCATAACTAGATGACCTTCGATAACCTGCGGTAAACGCAAAGGCAATGAACAGCGAGCCGGTAAGCACAAGTGGCAGCGCCAGCAGCTTGATAAGCCGCATCGTCGCCGCATTGCGGATCGAGGAATCCGCGACCCCGGCCCGCAGCAGGTCGGCCAGCTCAAAAAACGTCATGTCTTCGGTCGAGGCGAGCTTGAGGCTGATCTCCGCCGCCGACGAGGTGGTGCGCAACCGGTAGTTGTAGACCGTGCGCGCCGGCTCGTGCGCATTGCGGATAATGGCCCTTGGCAGCAGCCAGGCGCCATTTTGCAGCTGCGCCTCGGGCGCCTCGATCCGGTCTTCGTCGCCGCCATTGAGCCGGAAGATGGTGACATTGCCCAGCAGGGCGCCGCCCGGCTGCATGCCGGTGGCCATCATCACATAATGCAGGTCGCCACTGCGCTGTTCGAGCCAGATTTCTCCGGCGGGGGTCTGCATGTTCACCTGCCCGGGCGGTGTCGGATAGAGCCCGCGATTGACGATCGTGCTGACGGTCTCGCCGCCTAGCGCGATGGCCAGGCTCAGCAGGGCCAGGGCAATGGTGGGGGCACGAACCGCCCGCCAGATCGAGATCCCGCTGGCCTGGATGACCGTCAGCTCATGGCGCGCCTTGAGGTCCAGGAACCCCAGGATCGCCCCCATCAGCACGGTCACCGGCAGGGTCTTGATCGTCCAGCGCACCGCGCTCATCGCCACCATCAGGGCGGCCATGGGCAGCCCGTAATTGTCGGCCACGAAATTGAAGCGCCAGGTGTCCAGCGATTCGGCCAGCATGATGATGCCGTAAAATATCAGCACGGTGACCCCGATCCGGCTCGCCAGCCGGTTCAGCACGATCCAGTCGATCCGGGTCATGTCGTGATTCCCTGCAGCGGGCGGCGTGGCCGGAGCAGGACCAGCATGGCGATGCCCCCGGCGATCACCATGGCCAGCGCACCTGTCCAGCGCCCGAGTGGGCTATAGGCGCTCAGCCCGCGTTCGCCGAACGCCACCAGCAGCACGCCTGCCTCCAGCGGGATGGTCACCCGCGCCCGTCTTCCGTTGGGGAAGGCCGAAACGGCCAGCACCAGCAGGCAGATGCCGATAACGCGCACGCCTTCGGCAAGACGGTTGCCCAGTACCTGGCGCAGTTCGGCGGACCAGTCGCCGCTGGCCATTGCCGCGCTGACCAGGGTCACGCTGTCGGTCTGGTTCAGGCCATTGGCCTGATCGATCGGCTGGGAGAACCTGTCGACATTGACGTCGTAGCGCGCAAACGTGATTTCCGAGAACCGGCCGTTCGACTCGGTGTTCTGCAGCGAACCGTCGCGCAGTTCGAGTACATAGCTCTCGCCATCGCTGGAGACCCGCGCGGTATCGGCGACATAGGTGCGCCGCGTCTTGGGATCGCGCCGGTCATCGGCGAAGAATTGCTGGATTTCCCCGTCGCCCGAACGGCCGCCGATCAGCATCACCACGCCCGGCGTGACCTGGGTGAAGCGCTGCGGCTTGAGCGTGGAACTCACCAGATCCGCCGCCACGCTGGCGGTCAGGTTGTTCAGCTGCCGATTGGCATAGGGTTCGAGCAGGTTCGAGAGCACCAGCACCCCCAGAACGCCGGCGCCCGCAACGATTGCCGCGGCGCTCCACAGCGAGGGCAGCCCGCCGCTGGTGTGGATGATATGCAGTTCGCGATTGCTCTGCAGCGCCTGCAGCGCCCGCGCCAGGCCAATGCCGATGCACACGTAGAAAAACGATATGGCCAGCGGCGGCAGCGTCAGCGCCCCCTGCAGCGCCAGTGTCGCTATGCCCTGGCCCTTGACCGATACCACGTCGAACGAGCGCAGGCAGTTGACCAGCCAGAGCAGGAAGCACACCACGCCGAACAGGATCACCGCATCGGTGACGAACAGGCGCGCAAGATAGGCCGTCAGTCGCTTCATACTGTCTGACTAACGTCCCCGGATGCTGCAATTGTGTTTCGATTACCGGCCCCAGCTTGGGGCAGTTCGCCGGGCCAGACAAGCACTCAAAACGCGCGCGCCGCGATTGGTCGGCGCCTGTTGCGGGATTGACGCGCCGTCCAAACATCTCAATGTAGGTCAACCATCCCTTCTGCGCTCCGCGCCCCCATGCCCACCAAGGCCCTTCATGTCCCAGTCGCTTCAAATTCGCACCGCCGGCCAGACGGCCGCTGCTGCCGCACCACTGATTGTTATCTATGCTGCCGAAGGCGCTCAGCCCCGTGGCGCCGCCGCTGCGGTGTGGGCGGGCACTGGCCTGGACTGGCAGCAGGCGGCCGCCGCCGGCGCCTTCAAGGGCAGCCAGGGCCAGGCGCTCGATATAATCGGGCAGGGGGGCGCTCGCCTGCTGGTGCTGGGCAGCGGCAAGGCGGATGCCGATGGCCCGCTCAATGGCTGGACCGATCGCGGCGGCTCGCTGCTGGCCAAGATTGCCGCCACGCGAATCGACACCGTCGCCGTCGTGCTCGATGAGCCCGCTGCCACGCCGGCCGCCATTGGCGAACTGGCGGCAGGATTGCGCCTGCGCCACTACCGCTTCGACAAATACAAGTCGCCGCGCCCCGATGATACGGCCGGCACGCTGTCGGTGACGCTGCATGTCGCCGATCCCGCTGCCGCAGACCGTGCGATTGCCGATCGTGGCGCAACGGTCGATGGCACGCTTCTGGCGCGCGATCTGGTCAATGAACCGGCCAATGTGCTCGGGCCGGTTGAATTTGCCGAGCGTGCTGCGGCCCTGGGGGCGCTGGGCGTCGAGGTCGAGATCCTTGAGCCCGAGGCGCTCGAGAACCTGGGCATGGGCTCGCTGCTCTGCGTCGCGCAGGGGTCCGACCGTCCGGCCCGCCTGGTCGTCATGCAGTGGCGCGGCGGCAAGCCCGATGCTGCCCCGCTCGCCTTTGTCGGCAAGGGCGTGGTGTTCGATACCGGCGGCATTTCCATCAAGCCGGCCGCCAGCATGGAAGACATGAAGGGGGACATGGGCGGAGCGGCGGCGGTGACCGGCCTGATCTGCGCCCTGGACACCCGCAAGGCGCCGGTCAACGTGGTCGGTGTCATTGGCCTTGTCGAAAACATGCCATCGGGCAATGCCGTGCGCCCCGGCGACATCGTCAGGGCCATGAGCGGCACCACCATTGAGGTGATCAATACCGATGCCGAGGGGCGCCTCGTCCTGGCCGATGCGCTCTGGTACACGCAGGACCGCTTCAAGCCCAAATTCATGATCAATCTGGCCACGCTGACCGGCGCCATCATCGTGGCGCTCGGGCATGAACACGCCGGCTTGTTCTCCAACAATGACGAGCTTGCCACCCGGCTGCTCTCCGCCGGCATCAGTGCCAATGAAAAGCTCTGGCGCATGCCGCTGGCGGCCGCCTACGACAAGATGGTGGAATCCAAGTTCGCCGACATCCGCAACTCCACCGGCCGGGCCGCGGGCGCCATTACGGCCGCCCAGTTCCTGCAGCGTTTCGTCAATGATGTGCCCTGGGCGCACCTTGATATCGCCGGCGCGGCCTTTGGCGCTCCGGCCAGCGAAGTCAACGCCTCATGGGCGCCGGGCTTCGGCGTGGCGCTGCTCGACCGGCTGGTGCGGGACAGCTACCAGAGCTAGGATACAGCATGACCGATGTGCTGTTTTATCATCTTGAGGGCCGGCCGCTCGAAGCGGTCCTGCCGCAATTGCTCGAAAAGACCCTCGATCGCGGCTGGCGCGCCGTGGTCGAGGTCGGCTCTACCGAGCGGGCCGAGGCGATCGACGCCCATTTGTGGACCTATCGCGATGACAGCTTCCTCGGCCATGGCCTGGCCGGGTCGGAGACCGATCCGCACCAGCCCATCCTGATCACCACCGGGACGGACAATCCCAATGGCGCGGCCTGCCGGTTTTTCGTCGATCGGGCCGTGCCGCAATCGACCCAGGGCTATGAGCGCCTGGTCTATATGTTCTCCGGCCACGATCCCGATGCTGTCGCCGAGGCCAGACTGGCCTGGCGCGCCCTCAAGGACACCGGCCAGCTGACCTATTGGCAGCAGGAAGCCGATGGCCGCTGGATCAAGAAGGCATGACGCCGGACCTCTCCGCCCCCAGCCGTCACAAGCTGCATGAAGATATCTTCGCCATGCTCATCGGCACCATGCTGGTTTCGCTCGGCATCGTGTTTTACGCTCAGGTGACCCTCACCACGGGCAGCACGGCCGGTCTTGCGCTGCTGCTGCAATATGGCACCGGCATGCCGTTTGGCTGGCTGTTCTTTGCCATCAACCTGCCATTCTACGTGCTGGCGGTCCTGCGCATGGGCTGGCCCTTTGCCATCAAGACCTTTGCCTGTGTCGGGCTGGTGTCGTTCTTCACCGCCCATATTCCCGACTGGCTCGATATTGCCTCGGTCAGCCCGCTATTTGCCGCGCTGATTGGCGGCGGGCTGATGGGCCTGGGCATTCTTTCGCTGTTTCGCCACAAGGCCAGCGTCGGCGGCATCAATATTCTGGCGCTCTATCTGCAGGACAATTTCAACATCCGCGCCGGCTATTTTCAGCTCGGCGTCGATGCCGTCATCCTGGTGGCGGCCTTTTTCGTGCTGCCGCTCGATCGGGTGCTGTACTCGATCCTGGGG
>CAXBKI010000222.1:0-5521 GCA_963975955.1 uncultured Devosia sp. | reverse complement strand
TGATTCGGCTGCTGGGGGACACGCAGCCGGTCCGGAGATCGGCAGGCCAGTATCTGGCCGCGTATGGCCTCTCCGTTTGTAGTGAATGCGTACCGGCTCTTTGCGGCGCCGGCCTGGCAACCAGACAATTTGACCTAGAGGGCAGCGCATGGCGCCGGATCACTTCCGGAAGCATTGGGGATTCGCAGGACTTGCGGCAGCCCCTCTTACCTTGCTCACGGCGGTTCCCGCCCTGGCACAGGGCACTCAGGCGGCAAGCTTCGCCGGTGCAGCTCCAATCGCCATCGCTGCTGGCGCCGGGGCCTTCGCCCTGCTCGCCATGGCCGTCATCCGCACCATGCTGACCGATGGCAAGGCGGCGCGCCTCAGGGCCGCCGAACAGATCGCCGGGCTGCGCGCCCAGGTCGATGAATACGAGGCCCTGCTGTCGGGCAGCCGCGAAGTAACGGTGCTGTGGACCGACGAAGCCCCGCCAAAACTGCTGGGACAGGCCGCTGCCGTGCTGCCCATCGGGCGACAGCCTGAAAGCGTGCTCAATTTCCAGAGCTGGCTGACCGATGCCGATGCTGTGCGGCTTGCCCGCTTGCTCGAGGATCTGCGCGTGCATGGCCATGCCTTTGCGGTGAGCCTGAACGCGCTGGACGGACGGGTGGTGCGGGCCAATGGCTGGGTGCTGGGGGGCGGGACCGCGATGCGCCTGCGTCCGGCCTTCCTGCAGCCGGGCGAACCCAATATGACTTCTGCGGCCGCCGCCGCTGACCGCGCCAGCGTGCGCACGATCCTGGCCACATTGACCAAGCCGGCCTTTGTCCGCGACCTGCAGGACCGCCTGGTCTATGCCAACCAAGCCTATCTCGAACTCGCGCGCTCGCTGGGCAAGACGGGGACGGAAGACGCGCCGCCCGAACTGCTCGAGCCGGCGCGGCTCAAGCAGCATCTGCGGGCCTGCGATGCGGCAAACGAACCCACGTCACTGTCGCTGGCCTGGGGTTCCCACGGCGCCTTCGAACTGGTCGAGTTCCCCATTGCCGGCGGCCGTGCCGGCCTGCTGCGTCCGGTCGAAGATCAGGATATCAATACCGCCGATGACGCCCTCGCCCATATCAGCGGCATCATCGACACGCTGGCCACGCCGATTGCCATTTTCAATGCGCAGCGCGAACTGGTCCAGTTCAACCACGCCTATGTCAAGCTGTGGAACCTGAGCGACGGCTTCCTGACGCTGGGGCTGGACGAGCGCGCCATTCTGGACAAGCTGCGCACCGAGGGCATGCTGCCCGCCCAGGTCAATTACCACACGTGGCGGGATACCCATCTGCGGGCCTATGGCCGCACCGAACCCTTTGAAGACGAGCCCTGGCACCTGCCCGACGGGCGGACCATCAAGGTCATTTCAGCGCCTGCCGGGGCAACCGGCGGCGTGATCTATGTGTTCGACGACATCACCGAGCGGCTCAAGCTGGAATCCACCAACAAGGCCTTCTCCAATGTGCAGCGCGAAACCATCAATTCGCTGTCCGAGGCCGTTGCCGTGTTCGGTACCAATGGCCGGCTGACGCTTTCCAATCCCCGGCTGTCGGCACTGTGGAAGCTGCCGACCAACGAACTGGGCCAGAACCCCCATATCGACCAGATCGCCGAGGCCAGCGGCCGAGCCATTCCCGAAGATGGTGCGCTGATCTGGCGTGACCTCAAGCGGGGCATTATCGACCTCAATCCGACCCGCTCGGACCAGACCGGCCGCATCAATCGCTCCGATGGCCGCCTGCTCGACTACGCCATTACGCGCCTGCCCGACGGGCAGACCATGATGACCTTCCTCGACGTGACCGAAAGCGCCAGCTATTCCAAGGTGCTCAAGGAGCGCAATGACGCGCTGGTGGCCGCCGACGTGCTCAAGGACGCGTTCGTGGAAAACGTCTCCTATGAGCTGCGCTCGCCGCTGACCAATATCATCGGTTTTGCCGAAATGCTGGCCACCGATGCCGGCCCGCTCAATGAACGCCAGAGCGCCTATGTCGACTACATCCGCGCCTCCTCGGTAACGCTGGGCGTGCTGATCGACAATATTCTCGATCTTGCCTCGGTCGATGCCGGGGTCGCCGAACTACGGCCCGAGCTGCTCGACGTCGAGCGGCTGGTTGACAAGGCCCGGGCCGGGCTTTCGGCCAGCTTTCCCGAGATCTCGGGCGAAAAGCCGATCAATCTGGTGGTCGAAATCGAACCCGATCTGCCCCCGTTCATCGCCGATGGCACCCGCATCGTCCAGGTATTGTATAATCTGCTGTCCAATGCGGCGCGCTTCTCGCCGTCGGGCGGTGAGATCAAGCTGACCATTTCGCACCGCGGCGAGCGCATGCTGTTCGTGATCGAAGATGAGGGTCCGGGCCTGACCGACGAAATGAAGTCGGCCATCCTGACCCGGCTGGACAACCCCAATGGCGGCCGCCATCCGCGCGGCTCCAAGATCATCGTCAACCTTCCCCGTGACAGCGCCATGGCCGCTGTCGCCGAATAATGCCGGGGATTTTCCTGCCCGACGACGAGGCCACCGCGGCATTGGGCGCCGCCCTCGCCGCCGAACTGCAGCCGGGCGATCTGGTGCTGCTGCAGGGCGAATTGGGAGCCGGCAAGTCTGCGCTGGCGCGGGCGATCATTCGCACGCTGGCGGGCGACCCCGAGCTCGAAGTGCCCTCGCCCACCTTTGCCCTCGTGCAACCCTATGACACGCCCGCGGGGACCGTGCTGCATGCCGATCTGTACCGGCTGGGCGATCCCCGCGAGGTCGACGAACTGGGTTTGCTCGACAATGCGGCAGCCATCGTGCTGGTCGAATGGGCCGAGCGCGCACCCGAGATCGCCGCCGGCGCCAGCCTGGTGGTGACGCTGGCCATTCCGCCCGGCGGGACCGGGCGGAACGTGACGGTAACGCCGCGCTAGGCCTTGGCGCGGGCCAGCCGCGCTGCCGGCAGCGGCGCGGTGGTGGGACGATGGTCGGGCACCAGCAGGGCGATCAGGATTGCCACCCCGGCGAGGCCGCCCATGGCCAGGAACCCCTCGGTAAACCCTGCTTCGGCAGGCAGTCCGTTGGCCTGCAGATTGCCCGTCACCAGGGCGCTCATCAGTGCCGCGCCAATCGAGCCGCCAATGGTGCGCAGGTTCGAGTTCATGCCGCTGGCTACCCCGATCTGCCCGGCCGGCGCGGTCTGCACGATCAGGCTGGCAGTGGCGGCCACACCAAAGCCCAGGCCGATGCCGAACAGCCCGCCAGCCAGCATGATCTGGATCTGGCTGGCATGCAGCAGCGCCAGGGCGACGCTGGCCAGGGCCACCGCGGCAGCCGAGCCGACAAGCTGGTACTTGGCCCCGATCAATGCCGATACGCGGCCGCTGAGAAAGCCGGCCACGGCCATGGCCAGGGTCATGGGCAGGATGAGAAACCCGGACTCGGTGACACTGGCGCCAAAGCCGAAGCCTGCTGCAGCGGGCATCTGCGCCAGCTGCGGCAGGAAGGCGAATACCCCGAACATCGAGGCGCCGAACAACAGGGAAGCCAGGTTATTGGTCCAGATCGAGGTCAGCCGCATCAGCTTCATGTCGATCAGCGGATTCGACCGCCACCCAGGGGGCAAACAGCGCAATGGCGGCGAGGCTGAGGCCAATCACATTGGGCGAGGTCCAGCCCCATTGCGTGCCAAAGCTGAGCGGCAGCAGCAGTGCCACCAGCCAGCCGGCCAGCAGGCTCGCGGCGATCCAGTTGATGGTGCCGCCATTGCGGACCTCGGACTCCGGCACCACCAGGCGCGTGGCGGCGGCGCCCCCCAGGAAGACGAGCATGGGGATCCAGAACAGGGCGCGCCAGCCGAAGAGCGCATCGATCGGTCCGGCCAGGACTGTGCCCAGACCGCTGCCGATGGCGATGATCGCCGATACCGCCCCGATCATGCCGGGCAGTCTGGTGGCGGGGAATTCGTCGCGGATAATGCCATAGGTCAGTGGAAAAATGCCGGCGGCCAGTCCCTGCACGACGCGTCCGGCAATCACCAGTTCGATATTGGGGGCGAAGGTGGCGATCAGGCTGCCCAGCGCGGCGGCAAACAGGGAGATGAGGATGGTGCGGCGCTTGCCGATCATGTCGCCGATCTTGCCCAATATGGGGGTGGCGACGGCGGCGGTCAGCAGCCAGGCCGTCAGGGTCCAGGTGACGACCGACGGGGTGGTGCCCAGATCGCGCTGGATGGTGGGGAGCACCGGGACCAGCAGCGACTGGAGCAGCGCGAAGGCGCCGATATTGATGGCGAGCACCGGAAAAACGGCGGCCGAGGGGCCGCGTAGTGGTGAGTTCATGATAGGATGCCTTGTGCTGTACGCTTGACTATACGGAGGCAGGCTCCGATATAGGAGACAAGCGTCATGCGGAGATTGCCTCCGTTTAATAGCGGAGGCAGCCTCCGCTTGCAAGTGCATTTTTGGGAGATCGCCCATGTCCGCAGTAGTGGACACCAAACCCAGCCTGATCAGGCGGCCCGGCCGGGCCGATGCGCGGCGCAATTTCGACGCCCTGCTGACGGCGGCCCGCGCCACCTTCACCGAGCAGGGCACCAGCGCCGCGCTCGAGGAGATCGCCCGCCGCGCCGGGGTTGGCATCGGCACGCTCTACCGCAATTTCCCCACGCGCGAGGCCTTGATCGAGGCGGTCTATATCGACGGCATTGACGAGCTGGTGCGCGCCGCCGACGCGGTCGCGGACCTGCCGCCCTGGCAGGCCTTCGAGACCTGGATGTGGCACTATGTCGATTACGCCGCCACCAAGAGCGTGCTGATCGCCGCCATCAACAGCGAATCGCCGGCCCTGCAGTCGTGCCGTCGCGCCTTCTATGACGCCGCCCAGCCGCTGTTCGATCGCGCCGTCGCTGCCGGCGTGGTGCGCGGCGATGCCAGCTGCCAGGACATCATGCGGCTGGTCTCTGGCGTTGCAGGCGTCAGTTTCAGTGATGCCGCGCAGCGCCAGCGCGTGCTGACCATTGCCATTGACGGGCTGCGCGCCCGCAATTGAGCCGCCCTAGATCGGCGAAGCGGCGCGGACGTCGGCCATGTCGGGCGCGTCGACCTGGCGATAGAGCCCCTGGATGAGGCCATAGACGCCAAAGGCCGCCAAGCCCAGCGCCGCGGTGCCATAAAGCCAGGCGCCAAACGGCAGGCGGCGAACATATTCCAGCGCATCGGCCGTGCCGCCGGCCTGTTGGGGCGAAACGGTAAAGGCGGCATAGAGCAAAAAGCCGCCGACAATAATAAACACGACGCCGCGCGCGACCAGGCCGAACACGCATACCTTGTCCATCCAGCCCCGGTGCGCGGCCGGCAGCGACAAGCGTTTGCGATAGCCCCGGGAGGCGCCGAACCAGATCTGGACCCCGCCCACGCCGATGACGCCCGCGCCGACCACCCCGAGCAGGAAAGGGCCGAACGGCTGCTGCAGGAGCCAGGCCGATGCGGTCTCCTCGCCATTGCGTCCAGCAAC
>CAXBKI010000221.1:0-5541 GCA_963975955.1 uncultured Devosia sp. | reverse complement strand
GGCTGATGACGGCGCGCGAAATATAGTCGATCACCGGCGCGGGGAAATGCATGCCATAGCGGGCGGTCGACTGGTCGGCCCGGCGCTGCACGATGGCGCGGCGCAGTTCGAGGTCAAAGCCCGAAATCGGCACGACCAGGCCGCCCGAGAGCCGCGAACGGACGCGCTCATCGAGCATTTCGAGATCGCGCGGCGGCGCGTCGCCGGCCACCACGACCTGCTTGGCGCCGGTGAGCAGCGTGCCCAGCGTATGGCCGAATTCGGTGGCCGACTTGCCCTGCAGGAACTGCATGTCATCGATCAGCAGCAGGTCGACGCGGCGCAGCCATTCCTTGAAGCCGAGCGCGGACTGGCGCTGCACGGCGGTGATGAAATGGTACATGAAGTGGTCGGCGGTCAGATAGACGATGTTCTTGGTGCTGTCGGCCTGCTGCACGGCGTGCGCAATGGCGTTGAGCAGGTGGGACTTGCCCAGGCCAACGGTGGAATGAATATAGACCGGATTGAAGGTCACCGTGTTGTTGGCGGCGGCATTGGCGATCTGCTTGGCGACGCCGAAGGCCATCTCATTGGCCTCGCCGGCCACAAAGCTGTCAAAGGTCATGCGCGCATCGATGGCGCTGCCCGAAAGGGCGTCGCCCTTGGCCGACGCGGCCTCGCGCGAGAACCGCGATACGGTGGATGCGGGCGCCTGCGCCGGCGACGGCGCGGCCTGCGGGATGGGGGCGTCGCCGGCGGCGGGCTCCACCACGGCGGGGGTAAAGCGGGGGCGCGCCTGGCCATTGACCCGCAGCGTCACCTGAATACGGCCGATTTCGGCCAGGTCCTGGCGGAAGGCCTCGAGCAGGCGCTCGGCATAATTGGACTGCACCCATGAGCACAGAAAGCGCGTGGGGGCGGACAGGTGGACGACGTCGTCGACGATTTCCTCGAGTTCGAGGCTGGCGAACCAGGAGGTGAACACATCCACCCCCACTTCGGTCTTGATGCGGGCGCGGACCCGGTTCCAGAGCTCACGCTGGGCTTCACTGGAATCGGATATGGTCATGACAGCTGTATCGCCTTCGTTGATCTTGATTGTCGTTGGGATATGGCTCTGGGGCCAATTCTCCCTGCCAGCGGTCGCCTGTCGCGTCATCAAGTAAGCCCCATAATTTGCCCGACTGGTCCGCAAAGCCCGGTCGGTCCGCTTGCGCCATGGCTGGTCTGTGTTGCCCACACAGCCATGGCTTCGCCCCTGCATCCGCTCATGCGGACACACTCTTGCCCCGCCGGAGTGACCCGGCGGCGTTTCGTCTATTCGTCTGTCATGAACCCGACCGAAATCGGTCTACGGTTAAAAAAAACACCTTGCCGGCCCGGATCGGACCAACAGCACGCACGCTGCCAACACAACCTTCACCAATGAAACCATCTCGGTAGCTGGCCCAGTAAAACAGTGCCCCGAAATTGACCCCGCCATCTCCGTCCGACGCTCGTTATCGGCGTCTTGTCTGCAGATGACCAGATCACTTTAGAGCGCCGAATTTGGGCTCGCAACCGTGGAATCTGCAAAATGAGGGCTTGACTCTAAGGTTGTGTTTTTTGGTCGCAGGCCTTGATCGCAGACGGGTAAACCAAGGCGCTGTGACTCAACGCAGAATCGCTTTGCAGGGCATCTCCGGGACCAAAAAATTTATTCCTCAACGGCTCGATTTTTTTCGACCCGGTGCATTTGAAGACAATTTCACGACGCTTCGGATAAGCGTTAAGTCGGTACAGACACTCAATAAAAATCGTCCTGCGCGGGCACCGGAGCGATCAGCGGGCTCTGTCACGCCAATGCCACATCAGCGTCAAAACAGAAAAACCATGCTCGGCCAGCATACAACAAAAAGGGGCTCCCTGCGGAGCCCCGTTTGATCATGTGCCGGCTGCCCTGGGGGCGGCGTGGCAGAGCGCGATCAGGCGCTCAGAGCCTTGACGCGGCTGTTGAGGCGGCTGACCTTGCGGGCGGCCAGATTGGCATGGACAATGCCCTTGCTCGAGGCGCGGGCAATCTCTGGCGCTGCGACAGCCAGGGCTTCCATGGCCAGCTTGTGGTCACCGGCAACAATGGCTTCTTCAACCTTGCGGATGAAGGTGCGCACGCGCGAGCGGCGCGACTTGTTGACCGCGGTGCGGGCTTCAATCTTGCGGGTAGCCTTTTTGGCTGAAGGCGTATTGGCCATGATGGTCCTCTTGGCGTCCAACCGGCCGATCGCGCCACGAGGTCGCATGCGTCCGGGATGAAAATGAAATCGGCGGCATATCGACAGCCGCCAGGTTGGGCCGGTCTATAGGGTAAGCAGGGGCAAGCGTCAACTGGATTCAGCCCAGCGCGGATCAGGGTTTCTTCTGGCACACCGGACAAAAGAAGGTTGAGCGCCCCGACTGGACAATGCGCTGCACAGTACCCGAACACAGCGGGGTCGGACAGGGCTCGCCCTCCCGGTCATAGACGGCGAAGCGGTGCTGGAAATAGCCCGAGGTGCCATCGGCGTGGCGGAAGTCGCGCAGGGTGGAGCCGCCCACCTCGATGGCCTCGATGAGCACCTGGCGGACCGCGCTGGCGAGGTCCTCGAGCACTGCCCTGGGCCTGCCCCCGGCGGTGACCAGCGTGCCCGCCAGCACGGTGGGCAGGATATGGGCCCGGTGCAGGGCCTCGGCCACATAGATATTACCCAGGCCGGCCACCACGCGCTGGTCGAGCAGGGCGGCCTTGATCGGGGTCTTCTTGCCGGCAAATTTGTGCGCCATGGCGGCGGCGTTGAAATCATTGTCCAGCGGCTCGGGGCCCAGATCCTTGAGATAGGGGCTGTCGGCCAGGTCGTCATAGAGATCGACAAAGCCGAAGCGGCGCGGATCGGCATAGATCAGGTGGCTCTTGCCGTGGGTGGGGTGAGAAATGTCCAGTACCAGGTGATCATGCTTGGGGGCCGTGCCGGGCTCGTAGTAGCGCGGAGGCTTGTCGATGCCGTGCTCGGCAAAGCGCCACGAGCCGGTCATGCCCAGATGGCTGAGCACGGTCTTGCCGTTGGAGAGGGCAAGCAGCAGATATTTGGCGCGGCGGCCGACCGAGACGATGGTGCTGCCCTCAAGCCCCCCGGCCAGCCCGGAAGGAAAGGCAAAGCGCAGATCGCGCCGGTTGAGCGTGACATGGTCGATCCGCGCGCCTTCCAGCCAGGGTTGCAGTCCGCGGCGGACGGTTTCGACCTCTGGGAGTTCGGGCATGAGCACCTCGTTTACATGTGCGCCTTTGCGCCATGGCAAAGCCAATATCGCTTCTATATGGTGCGGCGCAGTATGGAACCCCAAGAGCGAGCCCTGCCATGACCGACGGTCGCGAAACCACTCATTTCGGCGAACAGACTGTGGCGCTTGAAGACAAGCAGGGCCTGGTCAACCAGGTGTTTCATGGCGTGGCGGACCGCTATGACCTGATGAACGATCTGATGAGCATGGGCGTGCACCGGATCTGGAAGGACGCCATGGTCGCCGATCTGGCGCCGCCCAAATCGGGCTCCCGCCCGTTTCGCGTGCTCGATATGGCCGGCGGCACCGGCGACATTGCCGAGCGCATCATCAATGCCTCGGTGGGCTATGCCGAGGTCGTGGTCTCGGACATCAATTCGGACATGTTGCGGGTGGGCGCCGAGCGCGCCAAGGCCTGGCGCTATCCGGCCCAGGCCAGTTTTGTCGAGGCCAATGCCGAACAGCTGCCCTTCGATGACAACAGCTTTGACGCCTATACCATCGCCTTCGGCATCCGCAATGTGCCCCGCATCCAGCAGGCGCTCAACGAGGCCCGGCGCGTGCTCAAGCGGGGCGGCCGCATCCTGGTGCTCGAATTCAGCCAGGTCGACGTGCCCGGGCTGGACGCGGTCTACAAGGCGTTTTCCGACACGGTGATCCCGCCCATGGGCCGGCTGGTCACCGGCGACGCCCAGCCCTACCGGTATCTGGTGGAATCGATCCGCAAGTTCCCCAATCCGGCGCTGTTCCAGTCGATGCTGACCGAGGCGGGCTTCAAGCGCGTCAAGGCTACCCCCTTCTCGGGCAATATCGCGACGCTGTTTTCCGGCTGGAAGCTCTGACGCATGCTGTTTTCCGCCTATTTTCGCCTGCTGCGTGCCGGCTATGTGCTGGCCCGCGAAGGCGCCCTGTCGATCATCTCGACCAAAGGCCTGCCACCCGCCCTGGCGCCACTGCGCGCCGGCATCTGGCTGGGCCGGCTTATAGAGCGCCCCAGCGTGCGCAAGACGGGCCATGTGGAACGGCTGAACAGGGCGCTCAACCTTCTGGGCCCCACCTATGTCAAGTTCGGCCAGACACTGGCCACGCGGCCCGATGTGGTGGGCGTCGATATCGCCAATGACCTGGCGGGCCTGCAGGACCGCATGGATCCGTTCGATGCGGCGCTGGTGCCCGCCATCCTGGCGGCGGCGCTGGGCGAAAAGGCCGGCGAGCTGACCGAGCTCAGCCCGCCCATTGCCGCCGCCTCGATCGCCCAGGTGCACCGGGCCCGGCTCAGGCCGGCCGATGGCCCGGCCCGCACCGTGGCGGTCAAGATCCTGCGGCCGGGCGTGCAGACCCGGTTCATGGCCGACATCGAGAGCTTTTACGCAGCCGCCCGGCTGGCCGATCGCTTCGTCGCCTCCACCAAGCGGCTGCGGCCCATCGAAGTGGTCGAAACGCTGGACCGCTCGGCCCGGCTGGAACTGGACCTGCGGCTCGAAGCGGCGTCGATTTCCGAGATGGCAGAGAACATCAAGGACGATACCGGCTTTGTCATTCCCACGGTCAGCTGGGACCAGGTGGCGCAGAACGTGCTGACCACCAGCTGGGTGGACGGCATTCCCATCCGCGATCATGCCGCGCTCGACGCGGCGGGCGTCGATCGCAGGGCGCTGGCGGCCAAACTGCTGCAGAACTTCCTCAGGCATGCCATTCGCGACGGCTTCTTTCACGCCGACATGCATCCGGGCAATCTGTTTGCCGATGCGCAGACGGGCGATGTGATTGCCGTCGATTTCGGGATCATGGGGCGGATCAACCGTACGGAACGCCGCTTCCTGGCCGATATCCTCTATGGCTTCATCACCCGCGACTACCGCATGGTGGCGCAGCGCCATTTCGACATCGGCTATGTGCCCAAGAACCAGTCGGTGGATGACTTCGCGCTGGCGATCCGCTCGATCGGCGAGCCGCTGCATGGCCGTACCGCCTCCGACATTTCCATGGCCAAGGTGCTGGGCCAGCTGTTTGCCATCACCGATCTGTTCGACATGCAGACCCGGCCCGAACTGGTGCTGCTGCAGAAGTCGATGGTGCTGGTGGAGGGCGTGGCCCGGTCGCTCGACCCCGATCTCGATATCTGGACCGTTGCCGAGCCGGTGGTGGGAGACTGGCTGCGCAAGGAGGCCGGGCCCATGGGCCAGATCGAGACGCTGGGCGTGCACCTCAAGGTCATGGCCGAGGCAGCCGGCCGCGTGCCGGTGATCCTGGCGCAGGCCGAACTGG
>CAXBKI010000220.1:0-5545 GCA_963975955.1 uncultured Devosia sp. | reverse complement strand
CGGTGTTCGCCACCAATCAGGCGCTGGGCATGAACGATGTGGCGCCCTACCCGCTCTATCCGGGCTTTCACTCCCTGCCGCTCATCGACATCTCGATGAACAAGGAAATCTGGGACGGGCTACCGGCGGACCTGCAGGCCATACTGACGGCGTCTGTCGACCAGTTCATCTTCGATCACGTCTATTCGGTGCGCAAGCTTGACGCCGCCGCCGTGGCTGAAGCCCGCGCCAATCCCGCGATCGAGATCATCAACTGGTCGGGCGACGAACGCGCCAAGTTCCGTCGCATCGCGCAGGAAGAATGGCAGAACTGGGCATCGCGCAGCGCAATGACGCAGCGCTATTACGACGCCGTCACCGCCTATCTCGAAGGCCGCAACCTGCTCTAGCCGATATACCCGCCGACCCACACGCTGCGCCCGGCCGTTTCCGGCCGGGCGCAGGTTCATGGTCCTGGAGAACAATGATGCTCGACAATCCCGATGATCCCGCCCCCGCCGATGGTGGCGATGAAGACATCCGCACCGGGCTCGACCGGGTCGTTGCCAACTCTGCCAATGTCTTCGCCTGGGCCATCTTCCTCGCCTTTGCCATCACTGTGTTCGAGGTGATCTCGCGCTATGTGTTCGACAGCCCTACGTTCTGGGCGCACGAGACCACGACCTTCCTGATCGCCGCCATCTTCCTGATCGGCGGCCCGATCGCGCTGGCGCGCGACAAGCATATCCGCGTCCGGATGTTCTACGACTCGGCCTCCCCCAACCGCCGCCACCGGCTGGACATACTGAACTCGATCATCGCGCTGATCTTTTTTGCCGGGCTGACCTATGCCGGCTGGGTCATGGTGGGCAAATCCATCTTCACGCCCAGTGGCGAATTCCGTCTCGAAGGCACCGGCACCTCGTGGAATCCACCGACGCCGGCGCTGCTCAAGATCATGGTGTTGCTCTGCGTCGGGCTGATGTTCGTGCAGACCGTGCTGCATCTGGTGGCCGCCCTGCGGCGAGAAGTTTCCGGACCACCGTCCGGCGCCGGGGAGAACTAGCATGGGCCTGAGTGCAATGGGCATCGAGTTCGGCTCCTATGTCCTCGTCGCTGCCATTTTCCTGCTGCTGCTGACCGGGCAGCCGCTGGCCTGGGTCACCGGGCTGGTGGCGCTGATCTTCACCTTCGGCTGGTTCGGCGGCAACGCCCTGCCCCTGGTCACCTCGCGCATTTTCGGCTTCATCACCGAATATTCGCTGGTCGCCATTCCCATGTTCATCCTGATGGCGGCACTGCTGGACCGATCCGGCATCGCCAAGGATCTGTTCAACGGCATGCGGGTGATCGCGGGCCGATTGCCCGGCGGCGTGGCGGTACAAACACTGATCGTCGCCATATTGATGGCCGCCATGTCGGGCGTGATCGGCGGCGAGATCGTGCTGCTGGGCATCTTGGCACTGCCGCAGATGCTGCGTCTCGGCTATGACCGGAACCTGTCGATCGGCGTGGTCTGCGCCGGTGGCTCGCTGGGTACCATGATGCCGCCCTCGATCGTGCTGATCATCTACGGGCTGGTGGCCAGCGTTTCGATCGCCGATCTGTTCGTGGCCGCGATCACCCCGGCGCTGCTGCTGCTGGCCTTCTATGTCGCCTATGTGCTGTTCATCTGCCTGCGCAACCCGCAGCTGGGCCCGCCCATGTCGAAGGCCGAAATGGCCGAGGAATCGATGGGTAGCGCAATCCGCTCGCTGGCGGCGCCGCTGTTCATCGTGTTCATGGTGCTGGGCTCGATCTATGCCGGCGTGGCCTCGATCACCGAAGCGGCAGCGCTCGGCGTCTCGGCCGTGCTGATCATCGCGTTGCTGCGGCGCGAGCTGAACCTCAAGATGCTGCAGGCAAGCCTGGTGCATACGCTCGAGACCTGCGGCATGATCATCTGGATCGGCATTGCCGCCGCCGTGCTGGTGGGCGTCTATAATCTGATGGGCGGCAACCGCTTCGTCGCCGATGCAATCCTGGCCATCAATGCGCCGCCGGTAGTGATCATCATGGTGATGATGCTGATCCTGCTGTTGCTGGGTATGTTCCTGGACTGGATCGGCATTGCGCTGCTGACCCTACCCATCTTCGTACCGATCGTCATCCAGCTTGGCTATGACCCGATCTGGTTCGGCATCCTGTTCGCGGTCAATATGCAGGTGTCCTATCTGACGCCACCGTTCGGCCCGGCCGCGTTCTATCTCAAGAGCGTGGCGCCCAGGGAAATTTCGCTCAAGCACATCTATACCGCGCTGCTGCCCTTTATCGCGCTGCAGCTGGTGGTGCTGGCGATCATCCTGTTCTTCCCGCCCATTGCCACCTGGGCCATCAAGTAAGCCAAGGCCCGCGCCGGCAACAGTGGCGCGGGCAATTCCCGATGAGGTGGTTATCCCCTCACCTGGCCCGCAGCATCGCCGCATCATGGTTCCAGCCCAGAAGACGCTCAGCCTTGGCCGAGCTGAAGAAGCTGGCGACGCCCTCCATCCCAGCAGTGATCGGTACTGTGGGAAAGTAGCGTGCCGCAAGTTCCCGGCTGGGGGTTTGCACCGTCGTCGTGGGAGAGACGATGTAGAAAGCCTGGTGACCGGAAAATGGCGCGCTCAGGCTGCGCAGGCAGGCGTCGGCCGCGGCGTGAAGGTTTGTCCAGGCCCAGAGATGCTTGTCGACGTTCGGTCCATCGACGGGATAGATGGCTACCGCCATGGCCCGGTCCTGCGTCACATAGTGAAAGCGCATGCTGGCGATCACCATGCCGTCATAACGGCGGACGAAGGCCTCGGCCTGTTGCTCACAGATCCATTTCGACAGGCTATAGGGATCTTCGGCGTAATTGGGGTGGGTCTCGTCGATCGGGAAGAAGTCGTAGCGTGGATGGCGGCTATAGGCGTGGCCGATGGCGTTGACGCTGGATGCCTGGCAGACGCGCAATATCGCGTTTTCGGCGGCGGCGTGCAGCGCGTTGTAGCTGCCGACGACGTTGTTGTTGTGAACGATGTGATCCGGATGGCGCCCGGGTGAGGGAATGGCAGCCATGTGAACCAGCGCGTCGCAACCGGCGAAAGCAGTCACCAGCGCGTCGTAGTCATCCATCTCTGCCTGGATGAACTCCATGTCCCCAGGCAGGTCATGGTGCTTTGACGCCCGGTCGATCCCGATAACGCTGTGCCCCTGTGACACGGCCAGGCCTGCGATAGCCCGGCCCAGCAGGCCACTTGCTCCTGTCAGTGCAATTCGCATCACCCGCTCCCCTGGTAAACTGCCCCGTGCAACTGGCCGACATGGCGACCCCGCTCAACCATCGTCACACAACCGGCATACCGAGGCCTTGCCGTGCCGGCGGGATGCAGCGACCTCGTTACCAATTGGTCACCGATCCGTCGCGTCGCTTGAGGTGCGGCGCTTCCCAGAACCTGAAGCTGGCGGCCTCCACCAGGGCTTCATTGACTTCAATGCCGAGCCCCGGCCCCTGGGGCACGTTGAACACCGCACCATCGAGCACCGGCATCTGAGGGAACATTTCCGTCGTTGGTGTGCCGGCATAAAGTTCGGTGGCATTGGCACGAGTTTCCAGCGCGAAGAAATTGGCGATCGCCGCCGAGAAGTGGATCGTGGCTGCAGTGCAGATCGGCCCCAGCGGATTGTGGGGCATCAGGTCGACATAGTGCGCCTCGCTCCAGCCGGCGACCTTCATGGCCTCGGTAAAGCCACCAACATTGCACAGGTCGAGCCGATTGAACTGGTGAATGTCACGCTCGATGTAGGGCAGGAACTGCCATTTGGAGGCGAATTCCTCGCCGATGGCGAAGGGCACATCGGTGAGCCTGCGCAGCGCCTCATAGGCTTGGGGCGTTTCGTCACGAATGGGTTCCTCAAGGAAATCAAGCGTGCCGGACGGCATCTTCTGGCAGAAGCTGGCTGCCTCCGCGACGGACAGGCGGTGGTGATAATCGATGCCGAGGACAATTTCGTTGCCGAGCGCCTCGCGCGCCATGGTCAGGAATTTGGCGGTCTTGCCGATGGATTCGCGGGGTTCGAAAATGCCGCCGTCATTGTCCCAGGCCGCGGGAAAAAAGCGGATCGTCGACCAGCCGCGGTCGATGAGCTGGCGCGCGGCATCAAGCGTCTCATCGCCATTGATCGCACCGGTGGACGCAAAGGTCGGGATGACATCGCGATGCTTGCCGCCCAGTAGCTGATAGACGGGAACGCCAAGCGCCTTGGCCTTGATATCGTGCAAGGCAATGTCAATTGCGGACTGGGCGGCCAGCAGGACCCGCCCGCCTTCAAAATACTGGCTGCGATAGAGTTCCTGCCAGATGGCGCCAATGGCCATGGGGTCCCGGCCAATGAGGAACTGACGGAAATGTTCGATGGCGCCGAGCACCGCTTTCTCGCGACCGCTGAGCCCGCTTTCGCCCCAGCCGAAAATGCCCTCATCGGTCTCGATCTTGACGATCAGCTGATTGCGATGGCCTACCCAGACCGGATAGGGCTTGATGCCGGTGATCTTCATGGCGAAATCCTTGTGTTCGCTTCAGCGCAAGGGGATGAAACAGACTGCAGCAGGCCGTGATCAAATCGCGGAATACCAGTCTCCGGCGCAACTGGCTGGACCGTGGCACGTCTGTCGATCCCGTCGCTAGGGCTCAAAGAAGCCGCTGTCCTCCTCATTGAGGTATTTCTTTGCCCCCACGGGATCGATATCCAGTCCCAGGCCGGGCGCCTCGAGCAGATCCACCATGGAGTTCCTGACGATCTGGCTGGGCAGACCGACGACGATGTCTTCCCACCACGGATCGGATGCGCTGGGATATTCGAAGGCGATGTAGTTGGCCGGCAGCGTGGCGCAGACATTGATCAGGGCGCCCAGGCCCAGCAGGCCGTTGGCCGTGCCATGCGGCGCCATCATGATCGAGTGCATATAGGCGTGCTCGGCCACCCATTTGAGCTCGGCGATGCCGCCGATATCGGCGGGGTCCGGCCCGATCACCCGCACCGCCTGGGTCTCGATCAATTCCTTGAAATTGTGCCGGAGGTAGATCTGCTCGCCGGTGTGGATGGGCGTGGTGGTCGACATGGTCAGCTCGCGATAGGCCTGCGGATTGACCCAGGGCACATAGTCGCCGGTCAGCATGTCCTCGAGCCACATCAGATTGTATTTCTCGACCGCATTGGCAAAGCGGATGGCGTCGGGCAGGAACCAGCCTGGTCCGCAATCGAGCGCCAGGGAGACCTTGTCGCCGAGGACCTCCTTCATGGCGATGACGCAGTCGAGCATGTGGTTGAAACCATGCTCGGAGATCTGCCCCTGGTCCATGGCACCGTGGTAGCCGGCCTTGCTCTGGCGGGGGCCGTAGTGGAAGTCCGGTACATCGTCCTTCATGTTGGAGTGAAAGCTGATGCCCTGCTTGACCATGAAGAAGTTCTGCGGCTGCTCCATCATCCATTTGACGTCGGCGGCATAATCCTCGGGTCTGTCGCCCGTCCGCTTGCGGCGGATAGAGCCGTTATAGACGCGCAC
>CAXBKI010000219.1:0-5550 GCA_963975955.1 uncultured Devosia sp. | reverse complement strand
AGGCACTCGCGCGCTCCCGCGGCCCGGGGATCCCCACCTGGTCGAGCAGCGCCACCGTGCGCTCGCGCGCCTGCTTGCCGCTCAGCCCCTCGTGAATGGTCATCATCTCGTCGATCTGGTCGCCAACCGTGTGCACCGGCGACAGCGAGCTCATCGGCTCCTGGAAGATCATCGCGATCTGATTGCCGCGGATCGCCCGCAGCGGCAGGCTGTCCTGCTTGAGCTGGGCGATATCGGTCACCGCCTCGCCGGCCGGCTCGAACAGGATTTTGCCATGCGGGATTTTCGCATTGGCGTCTAGCAGCCGCAGGATCGCCCGCGCCGTCACCGATTTGCCGCAGCCGCTCTCGCCCACCAGCGCCAGCGTCTTGCCCGGCGTCAGCGTCAGGTCGACCTGCCGCACCGCCTCGATATCGGCCTCGTCAGGCGAGGAGAAGACGATCGACATGTCTTCGATGGTCAGGATGGGTCTGGTCATGACACAACTACCTTGGTCTGCAGGAAGAGACCCCTCATCCGCCCTTCGGGCACCTTCTCCCTCAAGGGGAGAAGGGGGGTTCTGTGGTTAAACGAGCACGATGCCTCCCCTCTCCCCTTGAGGGAGAGGGTGGATCGCGCATAGCGCGAGACGGGTGAGGGGTCCGGCAGGAGTGGCGCACCGTTGGTCATCATCTCACCGTCCATGGGGATCAGCGGCATCACGAAGGCCGTCTCCGAAAAAGTTCATCGCCAGGATGATCACCACCACCGCGATGCCGGGCGTCAAAAGCCAGGGCGCGGTGGCCAGCGAGCGGATGTTCTGCGCGTCCTGCAGCAGCGTGCCCCAGCTCACGATGGGCGCCTGCAGCCCCAGCCCGAGAAAGCTCAGCGAGGTTTCCGCCAGGATCATCCCGGGAATGGCCAGCGTGGCCGCGGCAATGATGTGGCTCATGAAGCTGGGCACCATGTGCCGCGTGATGATGCGCCAGTCGCTCGCCCCGTCGAGCTGCGCGGCGGTGACGAAATCCTCGGTGCGCAGGCTGAGGAACCTGCCGCGCACCACGCGCGCCAGTCCGGTCCAGCCGATCAGGCTCAGGATCAGCGTGATGGCGAAATAGGTCTGCAGCGCCGTCCAGTCCTTGGGCATGGCCGCCGCCAGCCCCAGCCACAGCGGAATGGTGGGCATGGAGCGGATGAACTCGACCACCCGCATCACCGCACTGTCGAACCAGCCGCCGTAATAGCCGGCAAAGCCGCCGATGATGATGCCGAAGAACAGGCTGAGCACCACGCCGGCCAGGCCGATGCTGAGCGAGATGCGCGTGCCGTGGATCAGCCGGCTCAGCAGGTCGCGCCCCAGCCGGTCGGCGCCCAGGATATAGAGCGGCGCCCGCGGATCCTCGACCCCGAACAGCTTGGTCGACAGCGGAATGATGCCGGCCAGCAGATAGGGCTTGCTGGGGGCGAACAGCGAAACCGGCAGCTTGACGCTCTCGTCGATAACGAAGGTGCGGCGCAGGGCCACCGGATCGATTTCGGTCTTGTAACCATAGACGTAGGGCCCGAACGACAGCCCGCCATCCTCGTTCCGGCTGATGAAATGCAGCCCCTGCGGCGGCGCATAGGTATAGCGCGGATTATAGGCTGACGGGTCGGTCGGGGCCAGGAACTCGGCCAGGATCGCCACCAGGTAGAAGGCGATGACGATCCACATGCTGACCAGCGCCAGCCGGTGCCGTTTGAAGCGCCGCCACATCAGGGCCGTCTGGCTTTCGCGCACCGCGCGTGTCTTGGGCCGGTCGAGAGCGGGGTTGAGCGTATCCACGGCCATTATTTGTCTCCGTAGCGGATGCGCGGATCGATCCAGGCCAGCAGGATGTCCGAAATCAGGGTGCCGATGACCGTCAGGATGCTGAGCAGCAGGATGATCGCCCCGGCCAGATACATGTCCTGGGTGGTCAGCGAGCGCAGCAGCATGGGGCCGGCGGTTGGCAGGTTCATCACCACCGAGACGATCACCGAGCCCGAGATCAGCGCCGGCAGCAGCCAGCCAATGGTGGAGATCAGCGGGTTGAGCGCCAGCCGCACCGGGTATTTGAGAATGACGCGCCACTCGGCCAGCCCCTTGGCCCGCGCCGTCGTCACATAGGGCTTCTTGAGCTCGTCCAGCAGGTTGGCGCGCAGGATGCGGATCAGCTCGGCCGTGCCGGCCGTCGCCAGCACCAGCACCGGCACCCAGGCATGGCTGAGGAAGTCCCACAGCTTGGCAAGGCTCCAGGGCGCATTCTCCAGGCCCTGCGAATAGAGCCCGCCCAGGGTCTGCCCGAACCAGATGAAGCTCAGATACATCAGCAGCAGCGCGAACAGGAAATTGGGCACCGCCAGGCCGACAAAGCCCACCACCGTGGCCAGGTAGTCGCCCAGCGAATATTTGCGCACCGCCGCATAGATGCCGATCGGCAGGGCGATGAACCACATGACGATGACGGCAATGCCTTCAAGCAGGATCGAATTGCCCAGCCGGCCCCAGATCAGTTCGGAAACCGGGCGCTTCCACTCAAAGCTCTGGCCGAAATTGCCCACCACGATGCCGCTGATCCATTTGAAGTACTGGACCAGATAGGGTTCGCCCAGCCCGTATTGCTGGCGCAGGTTCTCGATCACCCGCGGGTCGACCTGCTCGCCTGTTGCGGCCAGCGAGGCGATATAGGTGGTCAGGTAATCGCCGGGCGGCAGCTGGATGATCGCAAAGGCCACAAAGGAAATGGCGAACATCGTCAGTAGCATGGCGATCAGGCGCCGGATCACGAACTGGACCATCGTATGACACTTTCGGTGGTTTCAGGGTCCCCCCGCAGCCTTGGGCCGCGAGGGGATCGGGCGGGAGGGAGGAAGTCTCCCGCTTACTTGAAGTACCAGGTGGCCGGATCCATCGGCGATGGCGTGGGGAACAGCCAGGCGTTGAACATGGTCTCGGGCGCATTGGCCAGATTGTTCTTGATGATCGAATAGGAGTCCGGCATCAGGCTGACACCGATCACCGGGAACTGTTCCTTGGTGATCTCCAGGATCTGCTTCATCAGGGTGCTGCGCTCTTCAGGATCGCTGGACGAGCGGATCTGGTTGTAGAGCTCCATCTGCTGCTTGGCCCAGTCGGCCGGTTCCTCGGCGATTTCCGGGCGCAGGCCCTGGAACCACTGGGCCCAGCGATAGGCCCAGGCCGATTCATCGCTGAAGGGGAAGTAGTAGCGGGGCTCCTGCACCACTTCGAGGCCACCGTCACCGGCCCAGATCTGCGCATCGAAGTCATTGCTCGGGCGCTTCTCGTAGAACAGCGTCCGGTCCATGCTGTTGACCTCGATCTGCACGCCCACCGAAGCCAGCTGCAGCTGCATGATTTCCAGGATATCGATCCACTCCGGCCGCAGGGCCGAGATCACGTCCACGGTGATCTTGGCAGGGCTGCCGTCGCTCATCAGGCGGATGCCGTCGCCATTGGTCTCGGTCAGGCCGGCAGCTTCCAGATGCTTGATCGCGTCTTCGGGATCGAACTGGGTGTATTGCGTGGCCAGTTCCTCGTCATAGAAGGGCGACTGGGGCCGCGGCGCAACCTGGTAGGGCTGGCCCTGGCCGGTGAACACCACGTCGACGATTTCCTGCCGGTCGATGGCCTCGGAAATGCCGATGCGGAAGTTCTTGTCCTGATAGAGCGCCCGCTTGACCGGGTCGTCATGGTTGAGATTGAGCTGCAGCACCAGCGTGTTGGACGCCGAGGGCACCACTGTTCCCAGATGATAGTCGCCGGCCTCCTGGCCGTCATAGAACAAGGGCTTGTTCACATTGGTGGCGATGTGGCGTTCCTGGAAATCGATCTCGCCATTGAGCGCGAGCAGGGTAAGCTCCTCGATGCTCTCGCTCACCCGCATGTCCAGGTGGTCAATATAGGGCAGCTGGTTGCCGTCCGTATCGACCTTCCAGTAATAGGGATTGCGGTTCCAGGTCACATGGCTGGCATTGGCGGTCAGCGGCTGGTCGATGACCCAGGCATAGAGCGTTGGCAGGTCGGGGTTGGAGAACCGGATCGTCTCCCAGCCCCAGGCGCAGCGGTCCTGCAGGTACAGCGCCCAGCTCGAAAAGCCCTTGGCTTCGGCGTCTGCCGCTGCATTGGGGTTATATTTGGGGTGGAACTGGCCGCAATAGGCCTTCTGCAACGAGGTGATGTGAATGCCGTCGACGCTGGCCATCTGGTCCATCAACATGCCGTTCGGCTTGTCGAACTTGAACGTGAAGCTGTAGTCGTCGATCGCCTCGAAATGCACGGGGTTGTTGGCATTGTCGATCCAGCTGCTCGCCGGATAGTCGGGGTCCTGGTAGATTTCGACCGCAAAGCCGATATCGGCGGTGGTGAACGGCGTGCCGTCCGACCATTTCACGCCCTTGCGCAGGTGGAAGGTATATTCGGTTGCCTCGGCATTGGCTTCCCAGGACTCGGCAAGGTTGGGGATCACGTTTTTCCACTCGTGGTCGAAACGCACCAGCCCCTCATAGGCCACCGTCTTGACGATCAGCCCGTTATCGCCGCCGCCGCGCATGCCCATGCGCCACGTGCCGCCATAGGAGCCCACGCTGGGCGCCTCAACCACCAGCGGATCGGCTGGCAGGCGCTCCTCGAGTGGCGGCAGGTCACCGCTGGCAACCAGCGCTTCGAGCGCGGGCGCCTGGTTCTGGGCGAGCGCCGGCCCGGCCCCGACCAGCAGCGCGGTCAATGCCACCGTGCCGGCCAGCCTCAGGCCGCCGAGGCTCTTGCCCAGGCTCCGGCCAAGACTTGCATCATGTCTCATAGTCATCCTCCCTGTTCCGGGCTTCCCTTGTCCCGGCTCTCCTCTGGCGCATGACGACGGCGTGTCATCATCCGTAACTGCATGGGCCGATCGGCACCCACGCCTGCCTGTGCCGGCCACTGGCCGGCGCTCCCGCCCGTTCAGAGCGGAGAGATCTGCAAAGCCACCTCGCCGGCCGCCCCCTGTCCCAGCGCGGTAAACAGCACGCGGGTCAGGTCGACCGAAGGGGCATATTGTTTCTCGACGCCGGCATGATGCTCGGTCTCGACCTGCACGGCCGCCGGATCAAATTCCACCAGCACGCCGCCACCGGCATCGCCGATGCGCACCGTCGCCGCGCCGGTCTGCACCGCCAGCGGTGTCACCAGCACCGATTGAAACCGCCCGCCCGCCTGGGCAAAGGCAAAACTGTCATTGAGCCGGACCTGTCCGCCCGGCACGGTCCGGTCGAACACCACGCTGCGCTCCAGCGATGCCAACCCCGCCTCGTCCGGATAGGCCGCCGCCATCTCGAAGCGCAGCCGGTCGGCTGCATCGTCATGCGCGTGCACCACATTGCTGGCGCCATGCGCCGCGCCCTCGACCTGCTCGAACCCGTTGACCACCGGCACCGAATGCCCGCGCGAGGACGCCATGATATTGTCGTAGCGGTCGGCGCCGAAATAGCTCTTGGAGTAACGCCCGCGCCCCGGATCGGGTTGCGCAGGGATTGCTGCTTGTTCTCGGCGGG
>CAXBKI010000218.1:0-5565 GCA_963975955.1 uncultured Devosia sp. | reverse complement strand
GGCAACGAGCCTGTCTTGCGGCAATGTGGCTATGGCAACCAATGGGACCTCATGGCGAGCCTGTCGATCCACGAGGTCGGGCAGGCCGATCTCGCCACGACCTCGTCCTTGGACGTGCTCAGGATGAGGTCTACTGCATTATCGGCCAAAGTGCCAAAAGATCAAAAATCGAGGTCGGCATAGCCCCGGTGCGGCGGCATGGCGAGCACCCGGTCATTGAGCAGGGTGCGGAAGGCGGGGCGCGACTTGATGCGCGAATACCAGTCACGGGTTTCCCCGGCCTTGCCCCAGTCGATATCGCCCAGATAGTCCAGGGTGGACAAATGCGCCGCCAGCGCAAAATCGGCCAGGGTCAGGTCATCGCCGGTCAGCCAGGAGCGGTTGGCGAACAGCCAGTTGAAATAGAGCATGTGCTCGTTGAGATTGGTCTTGGCCACCCGCAAGACGGCGGGGTCAGGCGTGGCGCCCCGGTGGTCGCGCTTGACGATCTTTTCCTCGAGCACATAGCGGGTGACCTCGTCATTGAGCTTGACGATGACCCACTCGATAAGCCGCCACATCTCGGCCCGTGCGACGGGATCGGGCGGCACCAGGCCGGCCACCGCGCTGGGGGTATAGAGGTCCTCAATCAGGTGGATATTGGCCAGCAGCCCGATAATGGGCTGGTCATTGTCATCGATCAGGATGGGCAGGGTGGCGGCCGGGTTGATTTCAAGCAATTCAGCTGTGCGCAGCCAGGGCTTGATCTCCTCGATGTCGAGCGGCACACCGTACTCGGCGCACATCAAGCGGATGAGGCGCGAGGCGGGGTCGAGAGGATGATGCAGCAAGCTCGGCATTGAAGGCTCATCTCATTGTTGGGCCACGATGTGAGGCGGCTTGGCGCTCCTGTCGAAGCAGGCTAATGCTTTGCGGCCGCGCCAGGCAATTGGACAGAGTTAGGGGATCAGATGAACGCCGATCAAGGTCTTTTTGTGCCATTGATTCTGGGAATTCTCGAAGGGTTTACCGAATTCTTACCGGTCAGCTCGACCGGCCATCTCCTGTTGGCGGAACATTTCTTTGGGCTGACCCAGCCCAAGACCTTTATCGTGCTGATCCAGCTTGGCGCCATTCTGGCCATTGTTACCATCTATTTCGCCAAATTGGCGCTGTTGATCCGCGATGCGCTCACCGGCAAGGCCTATGCGTGGCGGTTTGCGCTGTCGGTCATTCTGGCCTGCGTGCCGGCCATCATCGTCGGCGTGCTGCTGCGGGACTTCATCCAGGGCGCGCTCTGGGAATCGCCGATGACCATCTGCATATCGCTGCTGGTGGGCGGCATCATCCTGCTGTTTGTCGACCGCATGCCCAAGCGCGAGGCCTATGACGACATCTACCAGTATCCCTGGCACCTGGCGCTGATCATCGGCCTGTTTCAGGTGCTTAGCCTTATTCCAGGGGTCTCGCGCTCGGGCTCCACCGTGGTGGGCGCCATGCTGTTTGGCGCCAGCAAGCGCAGCGCGGCCGAATTCACCTTCTTTATCGCCCTGCCCATCATGACGGGCGCCTTTGGCTACGACCTCTACAAGAGCCGCGACCTGATCGACGCCACCATCGCGCTCAACGTTGCGGTGGGCTTTGCCGCCGCCTTCGTGGTAGGCGCGATCGTTGTGCGTTACCTGCTGAACTTTGTGTCCAATTACGGCTTCGCCCCCTTCGCCTGGTGGCGCATCGTGGTGGGCGGCGCGGGCATCGTGGCCCTGCTGATGATGGGCCAGGCCTAGCTCAGCCCTGCTTGAGCGGCTTGAAATTGGCCGGGATGGAGAAAAAGGCCTTGGGGATCTGCTGGTCCTTCTCCACGTCATAGAGCGAAAAGGTCAGCTCGGCGCCGCTGGGCTCGACCAGGCTCCACTGCACCAGGTCCAGCGTATCGGTACCGAACACCAGGGAAACCTGGACCGTGCCGGCAACGGTCTCGTCGATCACGGTCACCGTCAGATAGCCGTCCGAGGTGGTCACATCGATCACATTGGCGTCCATCAGGTTGATGGTGTCGCCCAGGAACTGCCGCAGCGGAATGGAATCCTGCGGATAGGCGTAATAGGTCTCCTCGCGCCGGTTGAGCACGTAAAAACCATTGCCGACCGAGACGATCTCCTCGCGACTGGGCGGGGCATAGCGGAAGGCGATCTTGTTGGGGCGTTCGAGAAAGAACGTGCCTTCGGTGCGCCCGCCATTGGTGTCAATCTGCAGGAAGCGTCCCACCATGGTCCGGATCGCCGAATTATGCGCGCCGATATCGTTAATCATCTGCTGCTCTTCGGCCGTCAGGGCACGGTCCAGGGCAAAGGCGGACGTGCTCAAGGTGAAGGCGGCGGCAAGGCCAAGCAGCAGGGCATCGCGGCGAATCATGAAACTGGTCCTAAGGCTGGGTAAGCTGATCTGAAACTACCCTACAAACCAATTGCGGCAACAGCTGGTTCCGTTCCGCGGTCCCGCTGCAGCCCACCCGGCAATGCCCGTCCCCGGTGGGCGGACTATATCAGTCCGAACCCACCAGGATCTCACGCTTGCCGGCATGGTTGGCCGGGCTGATGACGCCTTCGCGTTCCATGCGCTCGATGAGCGTGGCCGCCTTGTTGTAGCCAATGGCCAGACGGCGCTGCACATAGGAGGTGGAGGCCTTCTTGTCCGAGAGCACGATGTGGACGGCCTTGTCGTAGAGCTCGTCGCCCGAGCCGGCATAGTCATCGCCGGCGCCACCGCTTTCGCCCATCTCGCCCTCATCGTCCTCGGCGGTGACTGAATCGAGGTAGTCGGGTGCGCCCTGGCTCTTGAGATGGGCCACCACGGCCTCGACCTCGGCATCAGAGACGAAGGGGCCGTGCAGGCGCTTGGTGCGGCCGCCAGAGGCCATATAGAGCATGTCGCCATTGCCCAGCAGCTGTTCGGCGCCCTGCTCGCCCAGAATGGTGCGCGAATCGATCTTGGACGTGACCATGAACGAGATGCGGGTGGGGAAGTTGGCCTTGATGGTGCCGGTGATGACGTCCACCGAGGGGCGCTGGGTGGCGGTGATGATATGGATGCCGGCGGCCCGCGCCATCTGCGCCAGACGCTGGATGGCGCCCTCGATATCCTTGCCGGCCACCATCATCAGATCGGCCATTTCGTCGACCACGACCACGATATAGGGCAGCACTTCGAGCTGGAATTCCTCGGTCTCAAAGATCGCTTCGCCGGTTTCGCGGTCAAAGCCGGTCTGCACGGTGCGGCTGATGGTCTTGCCTTCGCTGGCGGCCTCCGAGACGCGCTGGTTGAAGCCGTCGATATTGCGCACGCCGATCTTGCTCATCTTGCGATAGCGGTCTTCCATCTCGCGCACGGCCCATTTGAGCGCCACGACGGCCTTTTGCGGGTCGGTCACGACGGGCGTCAGCAGATGGGGAATGCCGTCATAAATGCTCAGTTCGAGCATTTTGGGATCGATCATGATCATGCGGCACTGGGCCGGGGTCATCTGATAGAGCAGGCTGAGAATGAAGGTATTGATACCCACCGACTTGCCCGAGCCGGTGGTACCGGCGATCAGCAGATGGGGCATGCGCGCCAGTTCGGCAATCACCGGCTCGCCGCCAATGGTCTTGCCCAGGCAGATGGGCAGCTTGCCCTTCATCTTCTCGAAATCGGAAGAGGCGAGCATCTCGCGGAAATAGACGGTTTCGCGATTGTCATTGGGCAGTTCGATACCGATGGCATTGCGCCCGGGCACCACGGCCACACGAGCGGAAATGGCGCTCATGGAGCGGGCAATGTCGTCGGCCAGCGAGATGACGCGGCTCGACTTGATACCGGGGGCCGGCTCGAGTTCGAACAGGGTGACGACCGGGCCAGGCCGGACATTGATGATGTCGCCCTTGACGCCGAAGTCCTCCAGCACGCCTTCGAGCTGGCGGGCCATTTCCTCGAGCCGCTCAGGTGCGTGCTCGGGCGATGGCCCCTTGTGCCTGGGTTCGGCCAAGAGGCTGAGCGGGGGGAGTTCGAAGCCACCCGGCTCGTCCAGAAAGGAACTCTGGGCTTCGCGCAGCATGCGGCTGCCGGGCTGCGGACGCGGGGCCGGGGCGGCGACACGCGGCTTGGCGGGATCGACCGGATGAAACCGCGAATCGCCCTGCTGACGATAATTGACGGGTGCGGCAGGCGCCTCGGGAACGAAGGCCATATCGTCGTCGAGCTCGTCGGGATAGTCGAGTTCGGTGTCGTCATAGCTCGGGCGCGCATTGACGCGCGCCGACACTTCGGGCGCGGCGGGCTCCGCAGGCGCATCGGCAAAGCTGGGCTCAAACGCCGGTTCCCTGGCCTCGCGCGGGGCATGAATGCGGCGCTGGGACGGGGCGACAACCGGCTCGAGCCGATCGGCGCCGGGTTCACCACCCAGGCTGGGCTCGACCTCGTCCTCGCGCCAGCTTGCGGCATCGGCGGCGTGGCGTTCGGCGTGGCTGGCACGGGCGCGGCGGAAAGCGGTGCGCAGCGAATAGCCCATGTGGACCACCGCGCCCAGCGCGATGTCGATAATGGGGTTGGTTTCAGGCTCGTCGACCTCGGGCGCCAGATTGGTGGCGCCCTTGCGACCGGCAGCGGCCGCGGAGGCCGGCTTGCGCGGTCCGGTTGGCACGCTGGTGCCCAGGCCCATGGCGATCCAGAACAGGGCCAGGGTCGGCAGCGCGATGATGATGGCAAACAGGACCGCCGTCACGGCCTGGGGCTGTGCGCCAGTGACCAGGGCGGCAAGGCTGGTGAAACTGGTGCCGACCAGCCCGCCCAGGCCGGTTGGCAGGGGCCAGGAGGCCGGCATGGCGACAAAAGCCAGCACGCCAGAACCGAGCAGGCTCGCGCCGATCCAGCCCAGCAGACGCAGGCCCATATGCGACGGCATGCGCCGCCGGGCAAAGCTCCAGCCCCACAGCGCCGGTGGCACCACCTGGAACAGGGTATCGGCAATCATCGCGCCGGGAAAGCCCAGCCAGTTGGCGGTTGGCTTTGTGGTGGCATAGGTGAAGCTGGGATCATCGACCGACCAGGATGCGAGTGCCGCCAGGCAGATGCCCACCAGCGCCAGAATCAGCAGGCCGGCGAGGCGCACGGGAATGCGAATCGCCAGCGCCGGCGGCGGCGTGGGCAGGGGCTTGGTCGAGGCACGGGTGCCGCGTTGCGGCACGGAGCGGATTTCATCAAGCATCGGCGAAGGGGAGCTGGGCATGGGCGTATCCGAAATGGCCCGGGACGATCCGGGCTCAATCAGCCCCCATGCTAGTTCGACCGGGTTAACCCAAGGCTAACCATCGGCGTCTGGTCCACGCAAGCGGACCGGCATAAGCAAAAACCCCGCCGAAGCGGGGTTATGTGTCGGGCTTGGGGTGGATTGAGCGCGGGGTGCGGCCCGTGCGATTTGCGAGTGGGAAGCCTCTGTGGCGGGCCAAGAGGAACACGAGCCGCACGCCGCGCTCAACCAGTGGGCAAGAAGCCCGGCGGCCCGATTGGCCGCCGGGATCAATGCCTTAATTGTTGTAGGCGTGCTCGCCG
>CAXBKI010000217.1:0-5581 GCA_963975955.1 uncultured Devosia sp. | reverse complement strand
GCCTGCAGGAAATAGGGGGTCGCCGCTTCAAGCGTGATTTCGACGGTCTTGTCGTCGAGCGCCTTGACGCCCAGCTCGTTGAAATCGGTGATTTCGCCCGAGTTGATGGCAGCAGCATTCTTGATGGGATACTGCAGATAGGCATATTCGGAGGCGGTCGCCGGGTTCATCAGGCGCTGGAAGGCGAACACGAAGTCTTCTGCCGTCACCGGTTCGCCATCGGTCCACTTGATTCCGTCGCGCAGATGGAAGGTGTAGACCGTGCCGTCTTCGGAAATTTCCCAGCTCTCGGCCTGGCCGGGAATGGCGTCAGCGGTCACCAGACCTTCGATGTAGTCGCCAACAATGCGGTTTTCCCAGTCGCCGGAAACCTTGTGCGGATCGAGCGAACCTGGATCAGCGCCATTGTGCATCTGCAGCGTCACTGCCGAGGCAGCGGTGCTCATCATCAGCGCCATGACGCCGGCGGTCGTTACCGCTGTGAAGGTTTGAGTGATTTTCATGCTCGTCCCATCTCCTTGTGGAAGTCCCGAATAGTCTTGTCCCCGCGATCCTTGCGCCGCGGATTTCAATGCTCGTTGACCGGAGAAAGCGCTTCCTCCCGCCAAGATTGATGGACGCTATTACGCAAATCCGTCCACTGACAAGCAAAAGATTGACGTATGCGACAAGCTATCTGCACTTGTTCACATGCCGCACAGCCGCAAACCGCGCAAAAACTTTGCGCGGAATTTAAGTTTGTTAGAAAATCGGGCTGTCAGGCTAAAAAGCCGGCACGTTGCGCCGCATAAATGGCCAGCGCCAGGCCGACCAGCACCGCAAACGGCACCCAGCCGGGCAGCGCCAGCGGCTGGCGCGGCGGCTTGGGCTCGGGCTTTTTCTCGATCTTGCGGAATTTGACAACATTATCGCTCATGTCGCACTTTCTAGCAGAGCCGTGACACCTTGCCCACCGGCGGTGCACACTGAGATTAACGCCCGCTTGCCCGACGCCCCGGCGAGCAGTTTGGCGGTGACGCCCAGAATGCGCGCCCCGGTTGCGGCAAAGGGGTGGCCATAGGCCAGGCTCGAGCCCTTGACGTTGATCCTGTCCGGATCGATCGTCCCCAGCACCGTCTCGCGCCCCAGCACATCCTGGCAATAGGCCGGATCGTTCCACGCCTTGAGCGTGCACAGCACCTGCGCGGCAAAGGCCTCGTGCAGCTCGAAATAGTCGATATCGGCAAAACCCAGGCCGGCCCGCGCCAGCAGTTCGCTCACCGCAATGGTGGGGGCCATCAGCAGGCCCTCGCCATGGGCAAAGTCATTGCCCGCGACCCGGCCCATGCGCAGATAGGCAAGGATCGGCAGCCCGCGTTCGCGCGCCCACTCTTCGCTGGCCAGCAGCACGGCCGAGGCGCCATCGGTCAGCGGCGTCGAATTGCCCGCCGTCAGCGTGCCCTGCCCGCTGGTCTTGTCGAAGGCCGGCTTGAGCGTTGCCATCTTTTCCAGATTGGCGTCGGCCCGCACATTGTTGTCGCGCACCAGCCCGGCGCACGGCACCAGCAGGTCGTCATGGAAGCCCTCGTCATAGGCCCTGGCCGCGTTGACATGGCTGGCCACCGCCAGCGCGTCCTGCGCCTCGCGCGTAATGCCCCATTCGCGCGCCATCAGCTCGCAATGCTGGCCCATCGACAGGCCCGTGCGCGGCTCGTTGACCGAAGGCGCCACCGGCGTCAGCTCGCCAAACGAAAACCCCTTGAACGCGGCGAACTTGTCGCCGGTCGTCCGCGCCTTGTTGAGGTCCAGCAGGCGGTGCTGGAATTTGTTGCCGAACACGATCGGGCTGTCGCTGACAGTATCGGAGCCCGCGGCAATGCCGCTGTCGATCTCGCGGCTGGCGATCTTGGCGCCCAGCATCAGCGCTGCCTGCAGGCTCGTGCCGCAGGCGATCTGCAGCGTCGTTCCCGGCGTGCGCGGCGACAGGCCGGCATCCAGGCTCGCCTCGCGCGCAATATTGAAATCGACCAGCCCGGCCAGCACCGTGCCCAGCATGGAAAGGTTGGTTTCATCGGCATAGGCCGTATTGCCGCGCGCAAACGGAATACGCGCCGACCCGACGATGGCCACTCTGCGAAGTTCAGTCATGCTTTTGGTCTCCGAACAGGCCTTTGATCCACCTTTCCCCGGAGGGGAGAGGTCGGCCCGCAGGGCCGGGTGAGGGGTTCAGTGTCGCGGTCAGGGCGCAGAGATCCGCCCGGCTATCGAGCGCCATCATGCCTTCCCATCCTTGCGTGCCTGCAGCGGCCCGCCCAGGAACGGCGCGAAGCCGGTTCCCATAATGACGCCAATGTCGGCCAGCCCCGCATTGGCGACCACCCCTTCGGCGAGCACCACTTCGGTCATGTCGACCAGCGGCTTGACCAGTTCGCGCCCCAGCGCCGACAGGTCGCCCTGCGCCGGCACGTCGCCCTTTTGCGCCTTGCCATCGCTCCACTTGTAAAAGCCTTCGCCGCTCTTGCGGCCCAGCTTGCCCGCCTTCACCAGCGTGTCGAAATTGCTGCCCTCGGGCACGCTGTGGCCCAGTTCCGTCGCCACCGACTTGCCGACGTCGAGCCCCACCGTATCCATCAGTTCGATCGGCCCCATCGGCATGCCGAAGGCCACCGCGGCAGCGTCGATCAGTTCCTTGCTTTCGCCGCGCTCCACCCGTTCCACCGCGCCCAGCATATAGGGCATCAGCACCCGGTTCACGAGGAAGCCCGGCGCGGACTTCACCACCACGGGCGATTTGCCGATGGCCAGGGCAAAGGCCGCGCCCTTGCCGATTTCCGCATCGGTATTGAAGCTCGAGCGGATCACCTCGACCAGCGGCAGCTGCGCCACCGGGTTGAAGAAATGCAGCCCGATCAGCCGCTCGGGCTGCTTGAGCTTTTCGGCGATGCGTTCGAGTTCGATCGAGCTGGTATTGGTGGCCAGGATCGCCCCGGCTTTGAGCCGGTCTTCCAGCCCGCCGAATATGGCCTGCTTAACCTCGAGCTTTTCCACCACCGCCTCGACGATCACGTCGGCCCGGCTGACGCCCTTGCCCTCGGGGTCGGCCTGCAGCCGCAGCATGGCCGCGTCGACCTCACGCTTTTTCTTCAGCCGCTTCCTGAACAGCTTCTTGCTACGATCGAGCGCGGGCTGGATGCGGGCCATGTCCAGATCCTGCAGCGTCACGCTCATCCCTCTAAGCGCACACCACGCGGCAATATCGCCCCCCATCACCCCGGCCCCGATCACGTGCACGCGGGCGAACTTGATCCCCTTGGTCCCCTGCTTTTTCAGCGCCTCGGAGGCAAAGAACACCCGGCGCAGATTGGTCGCGGTATCGCTGCCCATCAGCGGGACGAAACCCTCGATTTCGCCGTGGCTCATCGCCTGCCAGTTATCGCCATGCTTTTCGAACAGATCGATCAGCGCATAGGGCGCCGGGTAATGTTCCTTGCGCGCCTTCTTGCCGGCCTGCTCGCGCATCTTGTTGGCGACATAGCCGCGCAGCGGCCCCATCGCCATGATCTTCTTGCTCCAGCCCGCTTCGCTGGAACTACGCTTCTGCAGCACCGCCTTGCGTGCTTCCCAGCGCAGATTGTCCCGGTGGCGCACCAGCTTGTCGACCAGGTTGAGGCCCCGCGCCGCGCCGGCCCGCAGCATCCGTCCGGTCAGCATGATTCCCATGGCGTCGACCGGTCCCGCCTGGCGGATCGAGCGCCCCGTGCCGCCAAAGCCGGGAAAGATCCCCAGGTTGACCTCGGGGAAGCCGATCCGCGTCTTGTCGTTATTGACCGCCACCCGATAATGGCACGCCAGCGCCAGTTCCAGCCCGCCGCCCAGACAAAAGCCGTGAATACCGGCCACCACCGGCACCTTGAGCGCCTCGATGCGGCTGAACAGGGCATGGGTACGCTGCAGCGCCCCCGGCAGCACCGAGAAATCGCTCATCGCGTCGAATTCACTGATATCGGCCCCGGCGATGAACCCGCCATCCTTGCCGCTGAGCAGGATCACGCCGGCCAGCTCGCCACTTTGCGCCAGCTCTTCGAACCGCGTCACCAGTGTCTCGAGCTCTTCAATGGCCAGGCGGCTGAGCGTATTGACCGGCGAATTGGGCGTGTCGATCGTCAGCCAGCCGAGCTTTTCGACATCGACCTCGAAGCGCCAGTTGGTCGTCTCAGGCATCTGCGGCTGGATCATGCTGTCTCCTCAAAATCTCTCGGCTCTGGGCAATGCCGCCCATTCACCGGACGGCTTCCCCCCCCTTGTGGGGAGGGAGACGCAGGCTGAGCCTGCAACGTTCAAATCAGCCTCATGCGCCGCTCGACGAACCACCACAGCCGACCCACGGGCTTGGCGCGCTATTCCGCCGCCGCCGTCTTGTGTTTTTCAGGCGCCGCCAGGGTGTCCGGCGCAAAGTCATCGACCTTGACCACCCTGTCGGTCGCCTCGTCCGCCGCCCGCATGATCCCTGCCTCATTGTCCGTCAGCACGCCGGCGGCCACCGCGTCGTCTACCGCATCGCGATCCAGCCGCCGCTCGAACACGCCCTTGCGCGCGGCCTTGATGAACTTGGCCTCGATCTCCTCCGCCTCGGTCACCTTGAGCAAGCCGTCTTCCAGAACGCCCGTCACGTCATCGGGATCCATCGAGACATAGAGCCCCGTCGTCAGCCGGTCGCGGAACGCGCCGGGACGCAGCACGTCGCGCACGAAGCGGTAGTTCACCCGATCGCTGGCCGGCCGGGCATGCCGTCCCAGCGGGAAGCACAGGAAACGCATGGCATTGGCGGCAAACCCGTTGGGGAAATTGGCGAACACCTCGCCAAAGCTGCGCTCCATCGCCGCAATCCGGTCCGCCATGATCGCATCGACCAGCGGCTTGTCCTGGGCAATGCGCCCTTCATCCTCGAAGCGGCGCAGCGTGGCCGACATCAGATAGAGATCGCTCAGGATATCGGCCATCCGGCCGCTCAGTTTCTGCTTGCGCTTGAGCTGGCCGCCCAGGATCACCGTGGTCCAGTCCGCGGTCAGCGCAAAGGCCTGCGCATAGCGATGCAGCTTGCGGTACCAGCCGGCCATCTCGTTCTCATGCGGCGTGCTGGCGAACGCCCCATTGCTGGCCCCATGCAGGAAGCTGGCCACGATATTGCGCAGCATGAACCGGGTGTGGCCGCCGAAAGCGACATCGAACTGGTCCAGGCCGGCCTTCTTGTCCTTGTTCTGGGCCGCCTCGATTTCCTTGTAGAGGAAAGGATGGGCGCGCAGCACGCCCTGGGCGAAGGTCATCAGTGTGCGCGTCAGAATATTGGCGCCTTCCACCGTGATCGCCACCGGCGTCGCCATATAGCCGCCGAACAGGTAATTGGTCGGCCCGTCCTGGATGGCGCGGCCACCATGGATATCGAAGCTGTCATCGACGCTGTCGCGCATGGCTTCGGTGGTGCGGTATTTCAGCAGCGCCGAAATCACCGCCGGGCGCTGCCCCTCATCGACCATCGATGCCGTCAGCCGCCGCGACGCCTCAAAGGTATAGGCCCGCTTGACCATTTCCCCCAGCGGCTCGG
>CAXBKI010000216.1:0-5592 GCA_963975955.1 uncultured Devosia sp. | reverse complement strand
ACCTGGATATCCGCGTGCTGCCCGTGCAGGCCATCGGCAAATCCAACGAGCACGTCTGGGCCAAGGGAACGATCACGCACAAGGCCACCAATCTTATCGACGCCTGGACCCAGATCGGACTGGAGGTCGCCCGCGCCGGGGTGCGCAAGATCGTCTTCGTCAATTCCCATGGCGGCAATGAAGAGATCATGGGCATCGTGGCGCGCGAATTGCGGGTGCAGGCAGGCATGCTGGCGGTCAAGAGCGGCTGGCGCTTCACGCCGGAAGGCGTGCTCAGCGATCTGGAGCGCCGCCACGGCATCCATGGCGGGGACGCCGAGACCTCGCTGCTGCTCAATTTCCGCCCCGATCTGGTGGATATGGAGCGGGCCGAGGACTTCGTGTCGATTGCCGCGCGCGACGAGCAGCAGTTCCGCTATCTGCGCCCGACGGGTGCCTTTGGCCATATCTATGCCTGGAGCGCCGACGACATCAATCCGGCCGGTGCCGTCGGCAATGCCAGGCTGGCCACCGCCAAAAAGGGCAGGCTGATCGCCGAAGCCAATGTGACCGGCATGCTGGAGATGCTGGCCGAAGTGCGGGCCATGCCCCTTCCTGGCCAGCGCTAGGCCTGCCGCGCGCCATTTGACGCCCGGCGCCGCGTCTGCCGGAGGCGGGCGATCTGCCCGCCTGCCCAGCCCAATCCCGTCAGTCGCGCCCGTGTCGAGGCGGGTGCCGCCGGGCTCAGCCCTTGACGCCGGCCGAAAGCATCACCGCCTGGGTCACCCGGCGCTGGAAGATCAGGTAGACCAGCGCGACCGGCAGCCCGGCCATCACCGCCGACGCCATCAGCCGGGCATAGACGATGCCATAGGCGTCCTTGACCTGGGTGATGCCCACCGGCACGGTCATCGTCGCCTCGCCCGTGGCTGCCAGGAACGGCCAGAGAAAGGCGTTCCAGGCGCCGATGAAGGTGATGATGGCCAGGGCGCTGGTAATGCCCCAGTTCATCGGCAGATAGATGCGGAACAGGATCTTGAACGGCCCGGCATTGTCCATCAGCGCGGCCTCGCGATATTCCTTGGGCACGCTGTCGAAGAACTGCTTGTAGACGATGATCACCACCGGCACGATCAGCTGCGGCAGGATGATGCCGCCCCAGCTGTTGAGCAGCCTGAACTGGGCCATCAGCACGAAATGGTTCACGATCAGCGCCTGCATGGGCACCATGAAGCAGCCCAGGATCAGCACGTAGATCAGCCGCCGGCCCGGAAAATCGAGCTGGCTGAGCGCATAGGCGCAGCCGGCGGAGCTGACGATCACCGCCAGGGTGATGATGCCGGAGGTGACAAAGGAGTTGATGTACCAAAAGCCGATATTGGTATTGGTCCAGATATGGACATAGGCCTCGGTATTGAAGCGGCGCGGCCACATCGAGAGCCCGTCGGCGATCACCTCGGTCTCGGATTTGAACGAGGTGATCACGGCCCAGTAGATGGGAAATGCCGCCGCCAGGGCGAAGGCGATGGTGATGCCCGACAGGATCAGCCCGCCGATGTCGATGCCGCGGTCGCGGCGGGTGCCGGCGTTCATTTCTCACCTCGCGAGCGGAGCACCTGGTACTGCAGCACCGAGAGCACGATGATGATGCCGAACAGGATCACCGCAGCGGCAGCCGCCTCGCCGCCCTTGTTCTGCTGAAAGGCGGCCTTGTAGATATACTGCACCAGCACGATGGTGGCGTCCTGCCGCCCGCCGATGGAGAACAGGTAGACCTGGTCGAAGATCTTGAGCTGGGCGATCAGCTGGATGGTCAGCACCAGGGCGGTCACCGGCCAGATCAGCGGCCAGGTGATGCGGGTGAACTGGCCCCAGCGCGAGGCATTGTCGAGCGCTGCCGCCTCGTAGATCTCGGGCGAGACATTGCGCAGCCCGGCGATGAACAGCAGCACGTTAAAACCCAGCGTCCACCAGATGGTGACCACCGCCACGGTGGGCATGAAAAAGGCAATCGTGCGGGTGAGCGAGAGCGGCTCGCCGCCATTGAAGGGGCGCACGGCGAACTGGATCATGCCGTATTGCACATCGATGATCCAGTTCCAGATCAGATAGACCACCGAGACGGGCAGGATATAGGGCAGGAAGAAGCACGCCATCACCGCGCCCTGCTGCCAGCCCTTGAGGCGGTTGACCGCCATGGCGATGGCCAGCGACACCAGCGTATTGGGGATCACCGTGAGCAGCACGAAATAGCTGGTGTTCCACAGGGCCGCGCCGAACAGCTTGTGGGAGATGATGCGGACATAGTTCTTGAGCCCCACCCAGTCGCCCGGCCCGATCAGCGGGGCGTCGGTAAAGCTCATCAGCACCATCTGGATGGTCGGCCAGACGAACAGCGCGCCATAGATGAGGACGAAGGGCCCCACCAATATGGCGGCCGCCAGATATTCCTTGCGCCTGTCCCTGAGCATGCGGACCTCCCTTTGCGTGTATGACCGGCGCCCGCGGGGGCGCCGGCCGGGTCTGGCGAGCTAGAGCTGGCCGTTGAGGTCGTCGCGCATTTCGACCGCGGCTTCTGCCGGGTCCATCTCGCCACTGGTGGCGGGCACGATATAGTTGGTCCAGGCATCGCCCAGTGGCGCGGCAGGGCCGGCCAGCACGGTGCGCGGATCGAAGACGGCCGTCTCGGCAAAGCCGGCATAGTCGGACTGCGGCTTGAGCGCCTTGAACTCGGCGCTGTCGCGGACGGCCTGGAACGCCGGGATATGGCCGGCGCCGGCCCAGGCCAGGGAGTGCTCATCCATCCACTTGATGACTTCGAGCACGGCGGCCCGCTTGGCCGGATCGGCTTCCTTGCCGGCATTGGCCGGGATCACGAAGGCATGGGAATCCGACCAGGCGGCAGCGTGATCGAACAGCACCGGCAGCTCGACCGCGCCCCATTCGAACATCTCGCCCTTGGCAGCCAGATCGGTGAAGGTGGGGACTTCCCAATTGCCCATGATGAAGAAGGCAGCCTTGCCCGAGGTGAATGTCGCCAGGGCAGCGGGAGATTCGATCTGCGCCGGGGTCCAGCCGTTCTCAACCCAGCGCGCCATGGTGGCGGTGGCCGTGGTCAGCTTGGCCAGATCCTCGTCGGTGGGGAAGAAGCCCCCCGCATCGGCGTCGAACATGGTGCCGCCCTGCTGGCCGAAGAAGCTGTAGACGGCGCGATAGCGGTCGCCGGTCGGCATGGACAGGCCATACTGGTCGTCATGGGTGAACTTGGCGAGCGCCGCCTCGAAATTCTCCATGCCATCGAGCCCGGTGGGCAGGCCGTCCTCACCGATCATACCGGCCTCGGCCAGCATGGGCTTGTTGTAGTAGAGGATCAGCCCGTGCTGATCGAAGGGCACGGCATAGCGCGTCCCATCCACCTTGGCCGCCTCTGCGGCAGCCGGGGTAAACTGGTCGTCGGCCAGGCCGACACTGGCCAGTTCCTCGTCGGTGATGGGCGACAGCGTGCCGCTGTCGACGGCCAGCGGAATGCGCGAGAGATGGTAGGTGGCAATATCGGGTCCCTCCCCGATCGCCGCTGAGGTCTGCAGCTTGGTGTAGAACGGGGTGCCCCATTCCAGCGTCGTGCCGTTGATGACGATCTCGCCCTCGTGCTCGGCGTTGAACCCCTCGATCAGGGCCTTCATGCGCACGCCGTCGCCGCCGGCCAGGAAATCCCACCAGGTGACGGTTTCCTGGGCAGTTGCTCCGGCAACCAGGGTGATGAAGGCGGTCGAGGCCAGAGCCAGGCGTCGAATTGATTGTTTCATTAGTTCCTCCCGTTCGGTTTTGGCGGCCCTATGCAAATCGTGTTGGCCGGGTGGAGCGTCGCATTGGGCCCGTAGGCGCAACCCCGGAAACCTCATGCCTGGCTAGCTGGCGTGGTGCGCCACGCCCTCGGCGTCGAACAGATGGGTGCCGTCCGCATCTGCCATCAGCATGATGGCGGCGCCTATCTTTTGCTGGCTCTTGCCACTGTCCTCGGCAATCACCACCGCACCATCGCGCAGGCGGACATGCAGCAAGGTGCGATCGCCCAGCCGCTCGATCAGCTCGATCTGGCCGGGAATTCCCGGCTTCGACGGGTCGACGACCCGCAGAGCCTCGGGGCGCACGCCCAGGGTCAGCTCCCCCTCGCCCAGGCCATCCCGAACAATGGCGGTGACGACCTCGGCGCCGCCCGCCGTCACCACCGCCATGCCGCCGCGCGCCGCGATGGCCGTGACGGGCAGGAAATTCATCGCCGGCGCTCCGACAAAGCCGGCGACGAAGCGCGAGGCGGGTCGGGCGTAGACATCCATGGGCGCGCCGATCTGCTCGATGCGCCGGTTGTTCATGATCACGATGCGGTCGGCCAGCGTCATGGCCTCGATCTGGTCGTGGGTGACAAAGATCATGGTGGTCTTGAGCCGCTGGTGCAGCTGGGCCAGTTCGACCCGGGTGCGCACGCGCAGTCCCGCGTCCAGGTTGGACAATGGCTCGTCGAGCAGGAAGGCGTGCGGTTCGCGCACGATGGCGCGGCCGATAGCGACACGCTGGCGCTGCCCGCCGGACAGCTGGGACGGCCGGCGTTCGAGCAGCGCCGTGATCTCGAGCATGCGCGCGGCGTCGTCGACGCGGCGGGCGATTTCCGCCTTCTCGGTCCCCACGTTCCGCAGGCCGAAACTCATATTGTCGCGCACCGTCATGTGCGGATAGAGCGCGTAGTTCTGAAACACCATGGCGACGCCGCGCTGGCCGGGCGGCAGCTGATCGACGCGGCGGTCACCAATGCGGATCTCCCCGGCATTGACCTCTTCGAGCCCGGCGATCATGCGCAGCAAAGTGGACTTGCCGCAGCCGGAGGGGCCGAGAAAGACCACGAACTCCCCCGAGTTGATATGCATCGAAATGTTGTCGAGCACGCGCACGCTACCATAGGCCTTGCTGACCTCGGACAGGACGATATCGGCCATTGCTTTCTCCTCTGGCTTGGCTGGCGCGGCTTTGCCGTCTTCCAGCCTTGTGCCGATCACTCGGCTTGGTCGTCGCCTGCCCCCATGGGGGCAGGATCAGCGTGTGGAACAGTTACGAGCGGCGCCTCCGGTCGGCCGGTCGGCAGCGCGCCTTCCGTCAGGATGAAAAAGCGGCTCCATCGACCTGAAGTTCGCGCGTCGTCCGGACCAGGGCATCAAACAGGGCGGTCGCCACCGGGTCGGCGCCGGGCGCCTCGCGGGTCAGGCGGAAGGTGGTGGCAACCACACCGCCGCGGCCGACCCGCTTTTCGCCGATAATGGCGGCTGGCTTGTGCACCCAGCCCACGACCACGCCGGCATGGACATTGTTGCCGAACTCCCATGGCCGGAAGCCGGTCAGCAGGTGGTGGGGCACGACATCGGAAAAGCTGAGGTCAAAGATCGGACCGCCGGGAATGCTGGCGAAGGCGCCGTCCCTGCGGACCCAGGAGAAGCCCGCGATCCAGTCGCCGCGCCAGATGGTGCCGTCCCGTTCGACCAGGCTGATGCCGGGCAGATGCTGGTCCAGGCTCGGCCGGAACTGCTTGCCATCGGCAACGATACTGCGGTGCGGCAGTTCCCC
>CAXBKI010000215.1:0-5596 GCA_963975955.1 uncultured Devosia sp. | reverse complement strand
CTTCAACCTCGCCAGCGTGCGCGCCGATCGCCAGGCCGGCGGCGTCGATACCCGTGGCCGCTTCGACGTGAACTCCCTCGGTGGATCGCTGGGCGTGTCCTATGCCGTCCAGACCGATGCCGGCATCGCCATCCGTTCCTTTGGCGCCCTCACCTACGCCTTGACCAGCAATAGCGCCTTCACCGAAACCACCAGCGGCAGCCTTGGCTATTCTGGCCGCGAAGGCTCCACCGATCAGGCCTGGGCAACCCTTGGCCTGAGCCTTTCCAGCCAGTTTGTGCTGGAGGATGCCATCGTGCGGCCCCGCGCCGAAATCGCTCTGAACCAGCGCATCGCCGGCACCCCGGGCAGCATGAGCGGCAGCATCGCCGGTGCCGATCCCTTTACCACCCAGGGCACCGGCAGTGGCGACACCACGGTCAAGCTGGGCGTCGGCGCCACCATGCTGACATCGTCCAGCGTTACGCTCGATGCCGATTACCGGATCGAGGCGAGCGGCGCCTCCTTCGCCCACTCCGCCACAGCCTCCATGAAGGTGTCCTTCTGATGCGCCGTCTCTCGCTCTGCCTGGTCGCTCTGGCCGCCCTGCTCTCGCCTGCCGCTGCCCAGCAGGCGGCCCAGTCCACCAACTGGCCCACCACCTGCCAGGCGCTGAACCGCCAGCAGCCCCTCACCTGCGTTGCCTCGACGGTGGCCTATCTGCGCGGGGGTGGCCAGCGCATGGCCGAGCTGCGGATCGTTACCGCCCCCGGCAAGCCCGACAGGCTGGAAATCATCGGACCCTTCGGCACCTCCGCCGACCGCCCCTTTGTGGTCAAGGCCGACGGTGCCGAAATGGCCTCGGGCAGTATCCGCACCTGCGAGCAGGATGGCTGCCATGTCATCATCGAGATAACCGATGCCATGCGCACCGCCCTGCTTGGCGCCACCAGCCTTGCTGTGGTGTTCACCACGCCCGAACAGCCGGCGGTGGAAGTCCCCCTGCCGACCCTCGGGCTCGCCGACGCCTATAAGCTCATCGCCCCCTGACCCGCCCTCCGGCGCGCGATCGCCCCCTTGCGGGCCGCTCGCGCGCCGACAGCGACGGCACCGCGCGCCCCTTCGCGCCATGGCGTGGTGACACCTGAGAGCTTTTCGCTCCGTTCCGACCGCCATGCCCGGATCGGCGCCAGGCAGCGCTGCACGCCCCCCTTTCAGCACCACACGGTCCCCGTCGGAATCCGCCCCTGAGGCCGCAGCTCTAAGCCCCTGATCCGCATGGTTAATCGAGCCTGAAACCAATCGATAAAACATGCATAAAAACTGCATGGCAGTTTTCGCATCGGGGCAAGTCGCCCTCTCTACCGTGGTCTTCATCAGGGAGACCACGCAATGTACATCACCAAAAAGGGACTGGCCGCAGCACTGTTCGGCGCCATGATCGCGCTTGCCGCGCTATCGGCCCCCGCCCAGGCGCTCGACACCACCAACGTAGCTTTCGTGCAGACCCATTCGGGTACCACCAGCATTCCCGTCGGTCACGCCGAGTTCTGCAAGGCGCGTCCTGCCGAGTGCCGCCCCAACGCCCAGGTCGTGCCGGCCGTTGGCCTGACCGCCGAGCTGTGGCAGCAATTGCTGGCCGTCAACGCCCATGTCAATTCCACCGTCGTGCCCGTGACCGATCAGGATCTCTATCAGGTCGCCGAGTTCTGGACCTATCCGAACGGCTATGGCGACTGCGAGGATTATGCGCTGGCCAAGCGCCGCGAGCTGATCAACGCCGGCTGGCCCGCCAGCACGCTGCTGATGGCCGTGGTCAAGCAGGCCAATGGCGAGGGCCACGCCGTGCTGATCGTCCGCACCGATCGCGGTGACCTGGTGCTCGACAACCAGGTCGGCTCTGTCGATCTGTGGAGCGCCACCCCCTACAAGTTTCTCAAGCGCCAGTCCCAGGCCAATGCCGGCCAGTGGGTCGACATGATCGACAATCGCGAAGTGGTCGTTGCCACTGCCGGGATCAACTAGCACCTGAAGCAGTTTCCGGACCCCGCCCCAAGCCCATCCCTGATAGGGGTCTGAAGAATGAGGCCAGCGACGCTCCTGCGACGCTGGACTCATTGCTTTCGGCGCCTGGCGCTGCCGGGTGACGTCCGGCAGCAAACGCGCCTAATACCGTATGGCGACGTAGGCGCCCATGAATATCAGTCCGGTGATCAGCGCCCAGCCAAACGCCACCGCTGCCGACAGCAGCACCGAGGTGCGCAGGATCGTGCCACCCTCCTCATGCCGCCAGCCCATTTGCAGCATGATATAGGGGCCGCACACAAAGCTCATTGCCAGATTGCCGATCGAGCCGAGCACGGTCTTGCCGTCATAGCGCAGCATGGCCTGCTGCTTGGCCAGCGCCTGATACAGGTGCGTCCCCGCCCCGGCCAGGCAAAGCCCGACGCCAATCAAGAACGCCGCCAGTAGCAATTCCTTGGTCATGCCGATCCGCCCCCATCGTCCGGCACTACCTGCCGACTGCTATGATTAACCCTTCATTAAGCATATTGGCCGCCCAATCATCTGTCATCCCTCCTCACCGATTCTGGTTAACGCTGGCAATGAGTTCACAATCCGTCCCTGCCACCGACGACCGGCCCCCGCACCACGGGCTGGCCTACAACATGGCGGGCATTGCCGTGCTTGTGCTGTTTCTGGCGGTCGGCCTGGCCTATCTGATCGATGATCTGGGCCGGCTGGCGCGGGCCCCCGTGCCCACGCTGAGCGATGGCAAGCCGATCAGCCAGACCATGTCTGGTCGCGAGTTGACCATTCCCACCGCCTGGTTCCGCTTTGGCGAGCAGATCCGCAGCGGCTTTACCGATCAGATCGATCTGCGCGTCATGCTGACCGGCGCCGATGGCACGCCCGTGCCCGTTGACGTCACCCTGCTGCCGCGCAGCCGGGCGCGGACCAGCGCCAGCCTTCTCGACCGGGTCTATCTGCATCAGTTTACCGATGAAACGCTGGGTGGTGTGCCGGGCCTGATCGGCAAGCCGATGCAGGATCAGAACGGCTATGCTGGCGAGAGCGTCTGGTATGACGCGCTTTCACCCAATCCGTTCGTGGCCAAATGCCTGCAGGCGGTGGGCGCGGACGGTACGCAGCAATGTGTACGCACCGTCTATCTGCCCGGCGGCATGGCCGCCATCTATGCATTTGACGCCAAGATATTGCAGACCTGGCGTCAGTTCGACCCCGAGATGGAGCAATGGCTCACACGCATCGGCGCCTTTTGAAATCTAGTCGATATCTTCCAGGTCGATGTCCAGGATCGACATGTTGAAGATGTAGGACTTGTCCCCGTCTTCGTCATCGGCGTGGATGAGGCCGATCGATTCGTCGCCGATATAGACTTCGACAGAGTCATCGAGCTTGGGCCGTGGCCGCACATCGATATTGGGATTGTTGAACTTCACCTGCAGGAATTTCTGCAGCTTGATGATCTCGGGTTGCTTCACTGTCGATGTCCTGCTCGTTTGCGTTGAGCGGGCAATCTAGTCGCCGCTGCCCTGCATACAACCCCTGTTGCACGCCATTTTAGCGGTGACAACTAGCAGCATTGCCTTGCGGGGTCAGCCGTTCATGTCGTGAACTAGGATCATCTGGTCCATCACCAGCGCTGGCTGGGCACATCCGGCCTCGCCGATAACCTTGGCAGGCACGCCCGCCACGGTAACGCGCGGCGGCACTTCCTTGAGCACCACCGAACCGGCGCCCACGCGCGAGCAATCGCCAATCTTGATGTTTCCCAGCACCTTGGCGCCAGCACCGATCAGCACGCCATTGCCGATCTTGGGATGCCGGTCCTGGTCGGATTTACCGGTGCCGCCCAGGGTCACGCCCTGCAACAAGGAGACATTGTCGCCGACGATCGCGGTCTCGCCGATCACCAGCCCCGTGCCATGGTCGAGCATGATCCCCTTGCCGATCACGACGGCGGGATTGATATCCACCTGGAACACCTGGCTGGACCGGCTCTGCAGATAGAGCGCGAAATCGCGGCGCCCTGCCTTGAACATGGCGTGGGCGAAGCGATGGGTCTGGATGGCCTGATAACCCTTGAAGAACAGCAGCGGCTCGACCGCCCGGTGGCAGGCCGGATCGCGCTCCAGGGTTGCCGCCAGGTCCGCACGCGCATTGGCGCCGATCTCGGGGGCATGCGCCAGCGTCTCGGCAAAGGCCTGCCGGATCAGATCGGCCGAAACGTCGTCATGATGCAGCCGTGACGCCAGCCGGTGGGCGAGCGCCTGCTCGAACGTGTCATGGTTGAGCACCGAAGACAGCGCCAGATTGGCCAGCGACGGCTCGGCTTCGACAATTTGCCGCGCACCGGCACGCACCGCGTCCCATACAGGATCCACCGACTGGATCGTCGCGGCAGATTTGACTCTTGTCTTGGCGCTCGTAGGCATGGCGCGGCTCCGCTTCATCGTCGCTCACCGATATAGGCTATTTATTTCTGCAAGACAAAGCCTGCGCGTATCATGTGGTTCACAAAGAGCTGCGCGCTGGCAATATCCTGCCCAGAAATGCCAGGCCCGCAGCCTTGAACGCCTTGTCGCCCGTGGCGCGCATGTGGTCGCGCTTGGGAATGACAAAGGCCTCGCCATGCGCCATCAGCGCCGCCAGCGGTTCGGGCGCCCCCGCCATGGTGTCGGCTTCACCCACCGCCACAAGCACCGGCACCTCGATGCGCCGCACATCCGCCCGGGCCATGGGCTCCCGCGAGGTTTCCATGCACGCCGCAAGGGCTTCGCGGTCCGACCCGGTATGGTCGGCGAAAATCCTGAACTGCCGCGCCGTCGGGTGGGTCAGCCCTTCCAGCGCCGGCGCACGCAGGCCGGCAATGATGTCATTGCCGTCACTGAGCCCGTTGATCAGATTCATGCCCATCCCGCCAAAGATCGCGCCGGCAACACGTTCCGGATGGCCAAAGGCCAGGAACGCGGCGATCCGCGCACCCATCGAATAGCCCAGCAGGGCCGCCTTTTCGATTTTCAGGTGATCGAGCAGTGCCAGGCCATCGCGTGCCATGTCCTGGGGGTGATAGCGCGCCGGATCATGCGGCTTGTCCGAGGCGCCGTGGCCGCGATTGTCCAGGGTGATCGCGCAATAGCCGGCATCCACCAGTGTCTCGACCCAGCCCACATCGACCCAGTTTACCTTCCCGCTCGAGGCAAACCCGTGGATGCACAGCACCGCAGGTCCCTCGCCCGCAACCGCGTAGTTCAGGGTCAGGCCGTCGGATTCAAAAGTGGGCATAGTCTCACCAGATGCTGCTTGCGGGAGCCGATGGGTCTTGTTTGCGGGATTGGCGCAACAAATCAATAGCCGATCGGCAGATTGACCTGGGGGAGCCTTCCCTTGCCTCGGGCCTTGCACTAAGGTCCGGCCAAATCAAATCACCGCACCGGGTACTTCGCGATGGCACACGGCACTACGCCTCATTTCCACAATACCGAAGGTCTGCGTCAGATCGAGATCGGGTCCAAGGAATTCCAGTGTATCGGCGCTCTGCCCCCGTTCGATCACCCTCACGTTTATCTCGATATGGGCAAGGACAGCGAAA